>NZ_BCAV01000004.1:0-91778 GCF_001320125.1 Pseudomonas sp. NBRC 111119 | reverse complement strand
TTCGCCGGTGTTCGCGGCTGAAGCCGCTCCCACATAGGTCCCTGCTAAATCAATATGTCATGTGCAGGTCCGTAAGAGCTTGCGATGAGTTGCGGTGCGTTACGTCTGATTGACCTGCGCAATTGTCAGGTCCCGCAGCAGTTCCAGCTCCTCTTGTACCGCGGCGGCCTGCAAGGCACCTTGCAGGTCCAGCTCCTGGGCCAGGGGATAGTCCAGGCTAGCCAGCGCCAGTACACGCTCGCGCAAGTGCGCCTGGATCTCGGCAAAGCGTTCGGCGTATTCGCCGCGCAGCCGTGCCGTCCAGTCATCGTTGGCCATCAGGTAGTCGATCAGCGGCTGGCCCCGTTCGCTGCGCCGTACTGCTTCCAGCACTTCGGAAATCTCGTCAGGGGCCAGGTTGGCCGCACTGCGAAAACGCATGCTGTCGGCGATCGGCAGGTCCAGTTCCCGTGCCAGCTCCCGGCGGTAGGCCAGGCGCACCGAGACCAGGTCACCCTGCCTGGAACGCTGGCTGGCCAGGCGTTCGAGCTGTTCGATACGGAACAGCTGCAGCAGGCGCTGACGCATGGCCTGCAGCGTGTCGCCTGCCTCGATCAGCAGGCGTTGCCCCATCAGGTACAGCTCGATGTTGTTGAATTCCTGCAGTGCCCCGTCGTGGCAAGTCTGCGCGCCGCTTTCAGGGTCGGGCAGGGCCGCTTCGGCAATCGCCTCCATCACCGGGCGTTCGCGTTCGTTGCTCGCTGCCAGCACCAGCATCATCCGCACCCGCTCGCAAAAACTGCCACGGGTACCCGGTGCTACATACGGTGCCGCGTTGCGCAAGCGGCCCACCAGGCGCAGCAGGGGGCTACCGCCCAGGGTTTGCCAGCTGTCCTGCAGTGCTGTGTTCTGCGCTTCGCTGCCCAGCAGCCAGTCTTCCAGCCGGGGCATGTCGTCGCCCATCAGCGGGAAGTGCGGGTGGTCGAGTGAGCCTTCGCTGGAACTGTCCACCAGCATCAGGTTTTCCGGAATGTCCAGGGCGAAGGAGTAGCTGTGCTGGCTGTCCGAGAAGGTGCGCACGCGCAGGATGGTTTCCAGGGGCAGTGGGTTGTCGAACAGCGCAATGGAGGAAATCGGCATGGGGTTGTTCAGGTTCGAGAGAATGTGCTCGGGCAACTGAGCGATGTTGTTGTTGCTCAGGTCCAGCAACTCCAGCGGCAGCAGGCTGTCGCACCAGTTTGGCCAGCCCTGCAGGTTCATGTTGGCCAGGGTCAGCGATTGCAGGTTGTGGGCCAGCCGGGTGGGCACCTGGGCGATGGCTGCCGAGCGGTTACCGGATAGATCGAGCGATGTCAGGTGCTCCAGGCGCGCAAAGGCTTCCAGCATGGTCTGGTCAACCTCCAGCCCCATGTTGCGAAACTCCAGGTGCGTGAGGCGGGGCAGGCGTACCAAGGTAGATGCCAGTGCCCCCGTGGCTTCCTGATGGCTGTCGATCGTGAGGCGCGTGATGTTGGGGAACCGGCTCAGCAGTTCATCGAGCTGTGTCGCGGACCCCTGCAGCCGCGTCAGGCTCAGTGCCCGTACCCGCTCGCCGAAGAACGGCGGCAGGCGCCGCGGAAAGTTGGCGATGGCGACGTCTTCCAGTTGCAGGCGCAGGTAATGCTGCCCTTGCTCCTGCTGCTCCCAGAACTGCGTGACAGCTGCCTGTATGCGCTGCCTGTCTTCCAGGGCAGCCTGGGTCAGTGGGTTGCTGGAGCTGGAGGCCTGGGCCCAGCCGTCGATGGCGTCTCGCATCTGTTGCCGCTCTTCGCGCAGGCGTGCCAGGCGTTCGACCAGCGTCGCCGGTTGGTCGGTGCTGATGCCGGAGGCGTCCAAGCGCTCGTTCAGCAGCAGGCGCTGCAAGTGGGTTTCGTTGATGGCGTTGCCTTGCAGCGAAATCACCGGCGGGCTGGTCAGGGCCTCTGCCTCGTTGAGCAGAAACGCAGGCAGTGCCCTGAGGTTGTTGTCGCGCAGTGACAGGTGGGTGATGCGGGCCAGGGCGTCGCTGCCGATACCAATTGGCCACTGGGAAAGCTGCATCTGGTTCAGCCCAAGATAATCCAGGGTCAGCTCATGGAAGCTTGGGCTGTTGTTCTGCGCCAGGCGGTTGCCACTGAGGTCCAGGTAACGCAACTGGCCCAGGCCAGCCAGCAGGTTCACGTCACTTTCGGAAAACGCGATGTTCTGGTTGGTCAGTACCAGGCGCTGCAAGCCCGGCAGATGTTCGGCAATGGTGGGGATGCTGAACAGAAAAAACGAAGGCGTTGCCCTGGGATCATAAGGGCGGGTGATTTCCAGCGCCTCGATGTTCGGCATCTGGCGCAGCAGGCGTTGCAACAGGCGCTCGTTCTGCGCCCAGCCCGACAGGGCGCCGGATGGCAGGTCGACCAGGCTCAGGCTGCGCACCTGAGCGTTGAAGAAGTCAGGCAGGGTCAGCGGTATATCGGCCAGTGGAACCTGGGTTACCCGTAGGTTGATCGTGGGCGTGCTGCTGGCCTGCAACGCGGTGGCCTGCCAATGCTGCAGGATGGCCTCGCGCAGGTTGTCGTAACTGCGCGCAGCCTGGTCGGAGGCCGGTGTGATGGCTTCGCCCCAGTCGTCCAGGCGGCTGATCAGTTCGTGGCGTTGTTCGAGCAAGGTCTGCAAGTGGTCGAGCATCTGCCGCTGGGATAGCCCCCTGCTGGCCAGCGCTTGCAGGGCCTGTTCAGCCGACCTGTCATCCGCGGCAAGGCCTGCCGCCTGCGCTGCCGTGAGCAATGCCTGGCGCCCCACGCTCTGTGTGGCCGGGCCACCTCCACCAAGGCGGTAACCCAGCCTGCCGTCGGCCAGGCGCATCGGCGAGCGATACCCGGGCCGCACGGGCTGCATCCCCAGCACCGCTCGTAGAGCGGCGCGGGGCAGTGGGGGGCGCTCCTGCAGCAACCGTTGCAGTGCTTGCGGATGGGCCACCCCCATCTGCGCCATGGCCTGCGGCAATGCCTGGTGCAAGGCGGCGTACAGATTGGGGTGCAGTACGATTGCAGCACCCGGCTGGCTGTATTCGTGAACGATGTAGCCGGCCCGTGCATGGGTGATGGTGACGTACGCCCCATCGCCTTCACCGCCTACCGCATGTTCCGCCGCAGGCCAGGTGCTGCGCTGCAGCAGGCGTAGCCGTGTGCCGCCAGGCCAGCCTGGCAGCTGTGCCAGGGTTTCGAGGATCAGACGGTCGCTGTCCCAGGTGCGCACGCACGCCAGGTGAAGACCCTCATACGCGCGGGCCAGGCGTACCTGCTGCTGATAAACGCGGATTTCTTCTGCTACACGCAACGGGACTTTGCTGTGGGCCAGCATGTCGCGCTCGGCGCTGCTGAGCGCGGCGGCCACTTCTTCGCTCACCGCCTTCGGCAGCGCCGGATACGCTCGCTGGATGGCCTGGGCGTCGGCGCCTGTCGGGTTACCAAGGGCCGCGTAGGCTTCGCTGAAACGGGTGGCCCAGGTGGTGGCGTCGGCTTGTAGGCGTACTGCCTGGTCCAGTTTGAAGCGTTGCAGGGTGTCTTGCAGCAAGGCCGGCAGCGGCAGGCTTTCTGCCAGCGACCGGCGTAACGCGTCTTCGGAAACGCCGCTGACAGCAAGAATGCGGCGCAGGGTTGGTGCATCGAAGTGAGCGCTCAGATGCCCGGCGCGATGCAGCAAAGCGATACCCGACCAGTTGCGCGGCTGGTCTATGACGTGCAGCCATGCGCCAGCCCCATTGTGTCGCAGGGGCGGTCGATAGCGGCCGGGTGTGTGCGGATGCTCCACGTAATAGTCACCCGTGTCTGGCGTGCGGCCGACGGCATAGTGGTCGTTCTCCAGGGCCAGCCAGCTCCGGCCCTGGTAGTGACGCAGGCCAAGCGAGTCGGGCTCAAGCTCAGGCGGCAGCGGTTGCTGGCTGCGGTAGGGGGTGAGGTCCGGCTTCCACAGGCACAGCTGGCCGTCGGTTGTTTCGACTTCGTGCAGTTCCTCGATGAAGGACGGTGTGGCTACCGGAGCGGGTGGGGCACCAGGCGTGCCTCCCTGGCCCTTGATCACATTGGCGGCAACGGCAAAGGCGGCCATGGCGGCGACGTTCTCGACAACGTCCACCAGGTAACCGTAGGCAGTGTCGCGCTCGTCGTTGTGCCAGGCGTCGATTCCCTCGTACACCTCATGTGCCAGCTGGGCCACGCATACAGCAAGCATCAGCTCGCCCAGGCCCGGGATGACAAAGCCGGCGATGTTCAGTGCCCCCAGTACTCGCCCGGCAATCAACTGCCGGTGCGCCTGTGCCGAGCGGCGGTCGACGATTTGTGTGGGTATGGCGTGGTACAGCACGTCCATCTCATGGCGCTGGGCGCGCTGGAAGGCCATGGCGCCCTGGAACGTATGGCGCAGGGGGTGGGCAACCGGATACAACTCGGCATGGGGTGCCGGCACCCGCTCACGTATGCCGCGCTCGCTCCACTGCAGGGGTGTCAGCCGGTCCCGCAGGCGGCTGATGGTAGAAGCCTGGTCACGGTCGGGTATGTGCCGGTCGAGGTAGGTGATGTCGGCCAGCAGCCGGTCGCGCAGCGCCGAGTGCAACGCCTCGAGCGTCGGGAACTCCTTCAACGGCGTTGCCTCATCCTCGGGGATGTACAAGGCGACGGCCTGATGGCCGTCGGTGCGCAGTGTCACCAGCAGCACGCCGGTCAATTCGGTTTCCCACAGCTGCACAAGGCTGAAGTACACGCTGGCATTGGCCGAGGGCGGCTGGTCCAGGGGTGCTCCCAGCGCAGCGGTATACAGCGCCTGGCTGATATCGCCCTTGAGCCTGGCGAAATGCAGTGCCTGGCGAAACGCCGACACCTGCGCCTTGCCCAGGCAGCGGTAAACGGCCAGCGCCGCTTCATCGGAGCCTGGGTAGTAAATAGCATGCACCAGCTCGTGGTACTTGCCACCGAGGTCGAGCGTGCGGCATAGCCCGGCGAAGTCCTCGGCAGAGATCGCCAACGCGTTGGTGATGGGCACGCTGCCCATGTAGCGGCGGTGGTCGACGATGACCGATTTTTTCAGCATGCCCGCCGGTGCGTCCATCCCGCCAGGCTCGGCAGCGGCCCGGTCGAAGTTGTGCAGCGCACACTGCAGCAGCGAGCGGGTGGCGCGGTCGACGGCTAGGCGGCTGTCGCCAGCTGTGGCGCTGTCGGTCTGCCGCGCATCGATGAGGTAGGTGGTGCGTACGTCCAGCTCCAGCCCGAATCGCTGCTTGATGGCGTCGCTCAGCAGGTCACAGGCGAAGCGTTCCAGGTCGGGCAGTTGCGTGAACAGCTGTTGCACCTGCGCCTGATTGTCACGGTGGCGGGCGTGCTCTGCCTGCCACGCCCTTGCTACATCGGGTTGCTGGGCAAGCGCTGGCGTCAGCCAGGCGGGGGCGAGGTGCCAGTTGCGCATGGCCTGGTGGATGGCCGGCGGTGCGGCCTTGAGCCAGGCAGGCACCTGGCGTTCAAGGGTGGCAGCGTGAAAGGTGGGTTGTTCGGTGGCTGCTGTTGGCATGGGGGAGCCCTTCGGAGATGACAGGGCACTGTCGCTGGCCGGTTGCGCCGGTAGGAGGTAGATATCTGTGGCCTGGTAGTGGCTCAGGTAAGCGGGGACGGTGCCGAAACTGCAATTCAGGTTTATGATGGCCCACGGCCGAACCATCCTCACACGGAGTGCGCAATGCAGACCCTCTACCCGCAGATCAAACCCTACGCCCGGCACGATCTGGCCGTGGAAGCGCCGCACGTGTTGTACGTTGATGAAAGCGGCTCGCCGGAGGGGTTGCCGGTGGTGTTCATCCACGGCGGGCCAGGCGCCGGTTGCGACGCTCAGAGCCGTTGCTACTTCGACCCCAACCTGTACCGCATCATCACCTTCGACCAGCGCGGTTGTGGCCGCTCCACGCCACACGCCAGCCTGGAAAACAACACCACCTGGCACCTGGTCGAGGACATGGAGCGTATCCGCGAGCACCTGGGCATCGATAAATGGGTGCTGTTCGGCGGCTCCTGGGGCTCCACCCTGGCGCTGGCCTACGCCCAGACTCACCCCGAGCGTGTTCACGGCTTGATCCTGCGGGGCATCTTCCTGTGCCGGCCGCAGGAAATTCAGTGGTTCTACCAGGAGGGCGCCAGCCGCCTGTTCCCGGATTACTGGCAAGACTACGTGGCCCCGATCCCACCCGAAGAACGCGGCGACCTGGTGGCGGCGTTCCACAAGCGCCTGACCGGCAGCGACCAGATCGCCCAGATGCACGCGGCCAAGGCCTGGTCTACCTGGGAGGGCCGTACGGCCACCCTGCGCCCCAACCCGCTGGTGGTGGACCGCTTCTCGGAGCCGCAGCGGGCGCTGTCGATTGCCCGCATCGAATGCCATTACTTCATGAACAATGCGTTCCTCGAGCCCGACCAGCTGATTCGCGATGTGCCTAAAATCGCCCACCTGCCGGCAGTGATCGTGCATGGTCGCTACGACGTCATCTGCCCGCTGGACAACGCCTGGGCATTGCACCAGGCCTGGCCCAACAGTGAGCTCAAGGTCATCCGCGATGCTGGCCATGCCGCCTCCGAGCCCGGTATCACCGACGCCCTGGTGCGGGCTGCCGACCAGATGGCCCGGCGCTTGCTGGACCTGCCCCTGGAAGAAGCATGAAAGGCCTGCTGCAGCGGGTGCGCGGTGCGCGCGTGGAAGTGGCGGGGCAGGTGGTAGGTGCCATCGACCAGGGGCTGCTGGTGTTGGTGGCCGTCGAGCCTGAAGATTCCCGCGAACAGGCCGACAAGCTGTTGCACAAGCTGTTGAACTACCGTGTGTTCAGCGATGAGCAGGGCAAGATGAACCGCTCGCTCAAAGACGTGGGCGGTGGCTTGCTGCTGGTGTCGCAGTTCACCCTGGCAGCGGATACCCGTAATGGCATGCGCCCGAGCTTTTCCACTGCGGCGCCACCTGCGCTTGGCGCCGAGCTGTTCGACTACCTGGTGGAGCGGGCCAAGGCCAGCCACCCCGAGGTTGCGACGGGCCAATTTGGTGCAGATATGCAGGTGCACTTGGTGAATGATGGCCCTGTAACATTAATGTTACAAATTTGAGGTTAAAAAACCCCTGCCTATTGGGAAAACAAGGAGTTTTGTACGATAAATAGTTGTTGCAGCCTGATGCGTTGTCACGCGACCTGCTGGATAATCGCGCGCTGCATGGGCCTGCGTTCGCAGGTTCGTTTCACTCTGACTCGAGCAATGTCTGGATCCGTTTGGGGAATCATTACGCCCTTACGGGGTCCGAACAGTGCTCGCCAACCCGGCATTTGTCGCTGGCCGTTGGTTTCATGATCTGTTTTCGGCGAGGGTTGCTCGTGATTGTTAGTCCCCAAAAAGCATCAAGAATCCCTGGCGTCCGGCTACGCAAGGCACTGATGGCCAGCGTGGCGTTGGTCGGCCTGATGAGCGCGGGCCAGCTATGGGCATTCAATCTTGACGATGTTGCAGCCAAGGCAAAGGATCTGGCCGGCCAGAAGTACGAAGCCCCCAAAAGCAACCTGCCGGCCGTGTTCCGCGACATGAAGTTCGCGGACTACCAGAAGATTCATTTCTTGCAGGAAAAGGCCGAGTGGGCCAACGACAAGACGCCGTTCAAGCTGTCCTTCTACCACCAGGGCATGCACTTCGACACCCCGGTGAAGATCAACGAGGTCACCGCCACCAAAGTCGAGGAAATCAAGTACGACCCGAGCCGGTTCGAGTTCGGCGACGTCCCGCATGACGCCGACGCCACCAAGAACCTCGGTTACGCCGGTTTCCGCGTGCTGTACCCGATCAACAAGGCCGACAAGCAGGATGAAATCATGACCCTGCTTGGCGCCAGCTACTTCCGTGTGGTCGGCAAGGGCCATGTGTACGGCCTGTCGGCCCGTGGCCTGGCCATCGACACGGCGCTGCCGTCGGGCGAGGAATTCCCGCGCTTCACCGAGTTCTGGGTCGAGAAGCCCCAGCCGGCCGACAAGCACCTGGTCATCTATGCCCTGCTGGACTCGCCGCGTTCCACCGGTGCCTACAAGCTCACCCTGCGCCCTGGCAACGACACGGTGGTAGACGTGCAATCGCGTGTTTACCTGCGTGACCACGTCAGCCGCCTGGGCATCGCACCGCTGACCAGCATGTACCTGTTTGGCCCTAACCAGCCATCCAAGGTGCTGAACTATCGCCCGGCACTGCATGACTCCGAAGGCCTGTCGATTCACGCCGGCAACGGTGAATGGCTGTGGCGCCCGCTGAACAATCCCAAGCACTTGTCGGTCAGCAACTTCAGCGTGGAAAACCCGCGCGGTTTCGGCCTGATGCAGCGCCAGCGTGCCTTCAGCGACTTCGAAGACCTGGACGACAACTACCAGAAGCGCCCAAGCGCGTGGATCGAGCCCAAGGGTGACTGGGGCAAAGGCTCCGTCGACCTGGTGGAGATCCCGACCGCCGACGAAACCAACGACAACATCGTTGCGTTCTGGAGCCCGGAAAAACTGCCTGAGCCGGGCGAAGCCATGGACTATGCCTACCGCCTGCACTGGACCATCGACGAGCCCAAATTCCAGGCCCCTGAGTTGGGCTGGGTGAAGCAGACCCTGCGCTCCACCGGTGATGTGAAACAGTCCAACCTGATCCGTCAGCCGGATGGCAGCGTTGCCTTCCTGGTCGACTTTGCCGGCCCTGCGCTGGCTGCTCTGCCGGAAGACACCCCGGTGCGCAGCCAGATCAGCGTGGGCGACAACGCCGAAGTTGTGGAAAACAACCTGCGCTACAACCCTGAAACCAAGGGCTGGCGCCTGACGTTGCGGCTCAAGGTGAAGGATGCCAATAAAGCGACCGAGATGCGTGCCGCACTGGTGCGTGATGTGCCGGTAGAAGCTGCCGCACCTGCCCAGGAAACCAAGCAGGACAAGGCTGCTGCCAAGCATGCCAAGGCCGGCAAGGCGACCAAGGCCGAACAACCTGCCGCCGAGGCGGCGCCCACCACCGGGGCCCCGGCCACCACCGAGAAGGTGCTGACCGAGACCTGGAGCTACCAGTTGCCTGCCGATGAGTAACTCAAACGCAAGGCCGGTATCGCTTGGCGAGTACCTGGCCCACCTCCCCCTGAGTGACGAGCAGCGAGCAGAGCTTGCCAGCTGCACGTCATTCAGCGAGCTGCACCAACGCCTGGCTGCCACCCCGCACGCCAGCCCTGCCGAGGCCGTGCAGGCCTCGGTGGGCTCGCGCCTGACCGTGGGCAATGCGGCCGAGCTTGAAGACGCCGAGATGCTCAGTGTCGATGGCAGTGGCCGCCTGCGCCTGAAGATCGCCCCGCCGATCAACCGCACCAAGGTGGTGCCAGAGCCCTGGCGCACCAACGTGCTGGTACGCCTGTGGCGGCGCATGACCGGGCGCCCCAATGCGCCGCAGCCACCCAAGCGCGAGCTGCCGGCAGCGCGTTGGCGCACGGTGGGCTCCATCCGCCGTTACATCCTGCTCACCCTCATGATCGGCCAGACCCTTGTCGCCGGCTGGTACATGAAGAGCATCCTGCCGTACCAGGGCTGGTCGTTCGTCGACTTGGACGAAGTCACCCGCCAGCCCCTGTGGGACACCGTGGTGCAGGTGTGGCCGTATGCGTTGCAGACGTCCATCCTGATCCTGTTCGGCATCCTGTTCTGCTGGGTGTCCGCAGGTTTCTGGACGGCGCTCATGGGCTTCCTCGAGCTGCTGACCGGGCGCGACAAGTACAAGATTTCCGGCAGCAGTGCCGGTAACGAGCCGATCGCTGTCGACGCGCGTACTGCGCTGGTGATGCCGATTTGCAACGAAGACGTACCCCGGGTGTTCGCCGGCTTGCGCGCCACCTTCGAGTCGGTGGCGGCCAGCGGCAACCTCGACCGTTTCGACTTCTTCGTGCTCAGCGATACCAACGACACCGACATCGCCGTGGCCGAGCAACAGGCCTGGCTGGATGTGTGCCGTGAAACCAAAGGCTTCGGCCGTATCTTCTACCGCCGCCGTCGGCGCCGGGTGAAGCGCAAGAGCGGCAACCTCGACGACTTCTGCCGTCGGTGGGGCGCCGACTACAAGTACATGGTGGTGCTCGACGCCGACAGCGTGATGAGCGGCGAATGCCTGAGCAGCCTGGTGCGCCTGATGGAGGCCAACCCGGATGCCGGTATCATCCAGACCGGGCCCAAGGCCTCTGGCATGGACACCCTGTATGCGCGCATGCAGCAGTTCGCTACCCGTGTATACGGCCCGCTGTTCACCGCCGGCCTGCACTTCTGGCAGCTGGGTGAGTCGCACTACTGGGGGCATAACGCGATCATTCGCATGAAACCCTTCATCGAGCACTGCGCCCTGGCGCCGTTGCCCGGCAAGGGTGCGTTCGCCGGTGCGATCCTGTCCCACGACTTCGTCGAGGCAGCGCTGATGCGCCGTGCCGGTTGGGGGGTATGGATCGCCTACGACCTGCCAGGCAGTTATGAAGAGCTGCCGCCCAACCTGCTGGACGAGCTCAAGCGCGACCGCCGCTGGTGCCACGGCAACCTGATGAACTTCCGCCTGTTCCTGGTGAAGGGCATGCACCCGGTGCACCGTGCGGTGTTCCTCACCGGGGTGATGTCGTACCTGTCGGCACCGTTGTGGTTCCTGTTCCTGGTGCTGTCCACCGCGTTGCTGGCCACCAACACGCTGATGGAGCCGCAGTACTTCATCGAGCCCTACCAGCTGTACCCGTTGTGGCCACAGTGGCACCCGGAAAAAGCCGTTGCGCTGTTCTCCACCACCATCGTGTTGCTGTTCTTGCCCAAGCTGCTCAGCGTGATCCTGATCTGGGCCAAGGGCGCCACCGAGTTCGGGGGGCGCATCAAGGTCACCCTGTCGATGCTGATGGAGATGCTGTTCTCCATGCTGCTGGCACCGGTGCGCATGATCTTCCACACCCGGTTCGTGCTGGCCGCGTTCCTGGGCTGGGCGGCGACCTGGAACTCGCCGCAGCGCGATGACGACTCCACCCCGTGGAGCGAAGCGCTGCGCCGTCATGGCCCGCAAACCCTGCTGGGCTTTGCCTGGGCTGGGCTGGTGGCGTGGCTGAACCCGAGCTTCCTGTGGTGGCTGGCGCCAATCGTCGGTTCGCTGGTGCTGTCGATCCCTGTGTCGGTGATTTCCAGCCGCACGCGCCTGGGCCTGGCGGCCAAGGATGAGAAGCTGTTCCTCATCCCGGAAGAATACGCCACGCCGCAGGAGCTGCTGGCCACCGACCAGTACACCCACGAGAACCGCTGGCATGCTCTGCATGACGGCTTCGTGCGGGCAGTGGTCGACCCACGCCAGAATGCCCTGGCCTGCGCCATGGCCACCGCGCGCCACGGTCAGGCAGCGCCCATCGAAGCGTTGCGCGTTGAGCGGGTGGCCAAGGCGATGGAGGTTGGCCCGAAGGGGCTGGACCTCAACACCCGCTTGGCGTTGCTCAGCGACCCGGTGGCGTTGACCCGCCTGCACGAGCAGGTATGGGCCGAACACAATGCGGCCTGGATCGATGCATGGCGTGCGTCGATCAAGAACGACCCGCATTCGCCGCTGCTGCCGCTGCACCCGGAGAACGAAGGCCAACCGGCACTCGCCTGACAGGCCTCTTCGCGGGTAAACCCGCTCCCACAGGGTTATTCACACATCCTGTAGGCGCGGGTTTACCCGCGAAGCTTTTCAGGGCCCAGGCTGATTTTGGCCAACAAAGTCCCCGCCAGCTCTAGGTCCCCAGCCCACCATGCGTTAGCATCCCTCTCCGACAGTACGCAGCGGCCAGTACGGCCGTGCCAATAAAAAAGATTCGCTCCTTTTATTTCCAGGGGACTTGGTGATGTTCAAGAAATACCTTTCGCGACTGCTGGTGGGTGTTACCGCCCTGGTCGCCGTAACGGCCGTACAGGCAGGCGCCATCGACGAAGCGGTCAAGCGCGGTACCTTGCGGGTGGGCATGGACCCAACCTACATGCCGTTCCAGATGACCAACAAGCGCGGCGAGATCATCGGCTTCGAGGTGGACATCCTCAAGGCCATGGCCAAGTCGATGGGCGTGAAGTTCGAGGCGGTTTCCACGGCCTACGACGGCATCATCCCAGCCCTGCTGACCGACAAGTTCGACATGATCGGCAGCGGCATGACCCTGACCCAGGAGCGCAACCTGCGCCTGAACTTCAGCGAACCCTTCATCGTCGTGGGCCAGACCCTGCTGATTCGCAAGGAGCTGGCCGGCGAGATCAAATCCTACAAAGACCTGAACAACGAGAAGTATCGCCTCACCTCCAAGCTGGGCACCACTGGCGAAATGGTCGCCAAGAAGCTGATCGGCAAAGCCAAGTACCATGGCTATGACAACGAGCAGGAAGCGGTCATGGACGTGGTCAACGGCAAGGCAGATGCTTTCGTCTACGACGCACCGTACAACGTGGTGGCTGTGGAGAAGGCCGGTGCTGGCAAGCTGCTGTTCCTCGAAGAACCCTTCACCTACGAGCCGCTGGCCTTCGGCCTGAAGAAGGGCGACTACGACAGCATCAACTTCATCAACAACTTCCTGCACCAGATCAAGCATGACGGGACCTACGATCGTATCCACGACAAGTGGTTCAAGAACAAGGACTGGCTGAAGGACATGGAATAAGAGGCATCCCCAGGCCGCAAGCTGCAGGTTGCAGGCAGACGCCGACCGTTTCTGCCTGCAGCCTGTGGCTTGCGGCTTGCCGTTTTCTGGAGTAACCCCGTGATCAAACACAACAAAGCCCGGTGGCCCTGGCATGGCCTGACCGCGCTGGTGCTGGTGGGCCTGGCGTTCAGCCTGTACATGGCCACCTCGATGATTTCCTACGAGTGGCGCTGGAACCGCGTGCCGCAGTACTTCGCCTACCAGGCCGAAGACGTACAGCGCGCGGCCGGTTATGGCACCGTGCAGGATATCGTCGTGGCCGGCGACAACGCCCGCGTTACCCTCAAGGATGAAAACGGCGACCAGCAGGTGCTGGACGTGGCCAGGGACAGCCTGCAATTGAGCCGGGGCGACGATGTCGCCGAAGGCGACCAGATTGGTGTCACCCGCCATTGGGCTGCCGGCCCGCTGGCCTGGGGCTTGTGGACCACCTTGTGGATTTCGGTGGTGTCCGGGGCGCTAGGCCTGGTAATCGGCCTGTTCGCCGGGTTGTGCCGGTTGTCCACTAACCCCACCCTGCATGACCTTTCGACTGTCTACGTAGAACTGGTACGCGGCACGCCGCTGCTGGTGCAGATCTTCATCTTCTACTTCTTCATCGGCACGGTGCTCAACCTGTCCCGCGAGTTCGCCGGTGTCGCCGCGCTGGCGCTGTTCACCGGCGCCTACGTGGCAGAAATTGTCCGCGCGGGTGTGCAGTCGATCGCCAAGGGCCAGAACGAAGCAGCCCGCTCGCTGGGCCTGAACGGCGCGCAGTCGATGCGCCACGTCATCCTGCCGCAGGCGTTCAAGCGTGTACTGCCCCCGTTGGCCGGGCAGTTCATCAGCTTGGTCAAGGACACCTCGCTGGTATCGGTGATTGCCATCACCGAGCTGACCAAGAGTGGTCGCGAAGCCATTACTACGTCGTTCTCCACCTTCGAGATCTGGTTCTGCGTGGCAGGCCTGTACCTGCTGATCAACCTGCCGCTGTCGCATATCGCCAGCCGGCTTGAGCGGAGGCTTGCGCAAAGTGATTGAAGTTCGTGACCTGCTGAAGGTATTCGACACCCGTGGCCACGTGGTGCGGGCTGTGGATAACGTTTCCACGCAAGTGGCCAAGGGCGAGGTAGTGGTGGTGCTGGGCCCGTCGGGGTCTGGCAAGTCGACCTTCCTGCGCTGCCTCAATGGCCTGGAGCATTTCGACCAGGGCCATGTAGCCATCGATGGGCTGCCGTTGGCTGACCCGAAAACCGATATCAACGCCTACCGCCGTGAAGTCGGCATGGTGTTTCAGCACTTCAACCTGTTCCCGCACATGACCGTGCTGGAAAACCTCTGCCTGGCACAGAAGGTGGTGCGAAAGCGCAGCAAGGCCGAACGCGAAGCCAAGGCCCGTGCGCTGCTGCAAAAGGTGGGTATTGCGGAGAAGGCCAACGAGTATCCCTCCCGGCTGTCGGGTGGGCAGCAGCAGCGGGTGGCCATTGCCAGGGCCCTGGCCATGGACCCCAAGGTGATGCTGTTCGACGAGCCGACCTCGGCGCTGGACCCGGAAATGGTCGGCGAGGTGCTGGATGTGATGAAAACCCTGGCCCTGGAAGGCATGACCATGGTTTGCGTCACCCACGAAATGGGCTTTGCCCGCGAAGTGGCGGACCGGGTGCTGTTCTTCGACCATGGCAAGCTGCTGGAAGACTCGCCGCCGGCAGCGTTCTTTGCGGCCCCGAAAGACCCGCGCGCCCAGGCGTTTCTGCGCCAGGTACTGTGAGGCCGGTGGGGGCGTGTTTATCCGCGAACGCAGAGGCAGAGCATTCGCGGGTAAACCCGCTCCCACAAGAATTGCGACGACCTCGAGTTTTTGTGTAAGACAGTTGCTCCCATACCTGGGCTGCCTCACCCCCTCAGATGTTGAAACGCCCCACCATCCCGCGTAGTTGCTGGCCGAGCTGTTCCAGCTCGCCGCTGGATTCGGCCGTCTGCTCGCTGGCGACGCTGGTCTGATCGGACGCATCCCGCACATTCAGCACGCTCCGGTTGATCTGCTCGGCCACCACGCTCTGCTGCTCGCTGGCCGTGGCGATCTGCTGGTTCATGCCCTGGATGCTCGACACCGTATCGGTGATCTGGCTTAACGCATGCCCGGCCCTGCGGCTCAGTTCCACGCTCTGTTCGGTGAGGTTCTTGCTGTTGTCGAGCAACCGGGTCACTTCATCGGTGCCGTTGTGCAGGCTGTCTATCAGTTGGCCGATCTCTTCGGTCGCGGTGGACGTACGCTGGGCCAGGCCGCGTACTTCATCGGCCACCACGGCGAAGCCGCGCCCGGCTTCACCGGCCCTTGCCGCTTCGATGGCGGCATTGAGGGCCAGCAGGTTGGTCTGTTCGGACACCGACTTGATCACGTCCAGAATGCTGCCGATACGCTGGCTTTCGCCGGCCAGGTGCTGCATGGCTGCCAGGCAATGGTCCATCTGCCCGGCCAGCTGTTCGATACGGCCGATGGCTTCAGCCACCACCTGGTCGCCCTCCTGGGCCTGCTGGTCAGCGTTGGTCGCGGCCATCGAGGCCTGTTCAGCGTTCTGCGCTACCTCTTGTACCGTGGCGCTCATCTGGTTCATGGCGGTGGCCACCTGGTCGGTTTCTTCGCGTTGCTGGCTGATCCGCAGCTTGGTGTCCTCGCTGCTGGCGGCCAGTTGCGTAGCAGCCTGGGACAGTTGCCCCACACCCTTGTCGATGCCGCCAATCAGCTCGCGCAGGCTCAGGGTCATTTCGCGCATGCTGGTCTGCAACTGGCCCATCTCGTCACGCCGCTGCACGGTTTCCACCTGGCTCAGGTCGCCTTTGGCGATGCGCGCCGCCACCACCAGGGTCTGGCGCAGCGGCTGGGTGATCTGCAGGGTAATCAGCCACCCGGCAATCACACCCACTACCAGCGCCAGCAGGGCGACGCTGGTAAGCAGTGAACGCGCAGCCAGCGCCTCACGGTCGCGCTGCTCCACCTTGCGTTTGCCCAGCTCCAGGCTGACCGCGCGCATTTCGTCGCCTTTTTTCTCCATGCTGTTCTGCAGTTGCTCGGCGCGTACAGCTGCACGCCTGTATTGCTCAACGGCGGCCCGATACCTGGCCAGCTCGCTGCCTGGCAGCTCCGTCACGGTGCGGGGCAGGCCCAGTGGGGCCACGGCCTTGATCAACTGGCCAAGGCTGGTGTCGGCGGCGTCCAGCGCCTTGTCGCCCACCTTGGCGAAATCCTCCATGGGCGAGAAGGTGTAGGCGGGCATCAGGCTCTGCTGGTTGGCGCTTTCCACATGGCGGCTGAGGGTGTCCATCATGCCGAGTATGCCGCCTTGCTGGCCGTCCGCTGGCATCTTCAGCAGGGCCTGGGTTTCCAGCTCGTCGATGGCAGCATTGAGCCGTTCCTGTTGCGCCTGCATGGCTTCACGCAGTGTGCTGCGGCTGGCCGTTGTGCGTTGCAGCTCGGCAAAATCGCCGCGCAGTTGCTGCAGCAGGGCGAGTTTGTCCGTGAGGATCTGCCGCGATTCTTCCACGCTGCTGCGTTGTTGCAGGGTGGTCAGCATGGTGTCCAGCTGCTCCAGAATGCTGGCGATGCGTGCCTTGCTGGTGTCGTCGTTCAGCACACGGTAAGTGATGCGTTCAGCGCGCAGGTCCTTGGTCAGGTCGTTGATGCGGCCTATTTCGCTGAGCTGCTGTGAGCGGACAATCGCGCCATCGAGGGCGCGCCATCCGCTGATGGTGGTGATCAGCGTCAGCAGCAGGACCACGGCAAAGCCGAGGGCCAGCTTGGCTGCGACGCTGATATTGCCGAGCTTGCGGTTCAGGTAGCCGAGCATGGTGAGTCTCCGTTCGGTTGGAAAGGGGATGCAAGCGCTTTGCGCGCATCACACCCTTGCCAATCGGCGGAGCAGGTGTAGGACTTGACCTGATAATCAGGTAGGAAACGTCACCCTGTGCTGTACGAAGAATTACCTATGCTCGTTGCCGGATCATAGCCTGAACCGGCCTACCAAACCCTGCAGGTGCGTGCCCAACCGCGCCAGCTCCACGCTGGAGCTGGCCGTCTGCTCACTGGCCGACGAGGTCTGGTCGGAGATATCCCGCACATTGATCACGCTGCGGTTGATTTCCTCGGCAACGGCGGTCTGTTCCTCCGCGGCTGTGGCAATCTGTTGGTTCATGGCCTGGATCGACGACACGGTGCGGGTGATGGTATCCAGCGAAGTGCCGGCGCGGCGGGTCAACTCCACACTGCTGTCAGTCAACTGGCGGCTGTTGTCCATCACGCTGGCCACACGCTGAGTGCCGCTTTGCAGGCCGGCGATCAACTCTTCGATCTCTTCGGTCGACTGCTGGGTGCGTTGCGCCAGGCTGCGTACCTCGTCGGCCACCACGGCGAACCCGCGCCCGGCTTCACCAGCCCGGGCAGCTTCGATGGCCGCATTGAGTGCCAACAGGTTGGTCTGCTGGGCCACCGACTTGATCACATCCAGCACGCTGCCGATCTTGTCGCTCTCGCCCTTGAGCTGGCTCATGGCCTCGCTGGAGTTGACCACTTCACGGGCCAGGCGCTCGATCTGCGCCACCGCCTCGTTCACCACCCGGTCCCCTTCACGGGCCTGCTGGTCGGCCATCAGCGCGGCCTCCGAGGCCTGTTCGGCATTGCGCGCCACCTCGTGAACGGTGGCGGTCATCTGGTTCATGGCGGTGGCGACCTGGTCGGTCTCGACCTTCTGGTTGCTGACGCCGGCACTGGTCTGCTCGGTCACTGCAGACAGCTCCTCTGCCGCACTGGCGATCTGGGTAACCCCGTCGCCAATGCCGCCAATCAGCTCGCGCAGGCCGCGGGTCATGCGCTGAACGCTGGCTTGCAACTGGCCCAGTTCGTCACCGCGAGGGCGCTGCTCGTCCAGGGTGAGATCACCGCTGGCTACGCGTTCGGTACTGCGCAGCACCTCGCGCAGGGGCACGATGATCTGCCGGGTGATAGCCCAGGCGGCCAGCAAACCCAGGGCCAGCGCCAGCACGGTGGCCACGGCCAGCAGCACTTTGGCCTGGGCGGCGGCTGCGTCACGCACGGCTGTCTGCGAGGTGGTCATGGCCTGGCTGGTCTGCATCAGCACGGCGCCTTGTTCGACCATGCCCTGCAACGCCTGGGCACTGGCCGCCTGGGCCTGGCCGAACTGCAGCACCGCATCGCGGTAGCCGCCCATGGCGGTCGCAGCGTCGTCCAGGCCTGCGGCGTATTCGGCCGGCAGCCTGGCCGGCAGTGCGCGCAGCTCTGTCACCGCCTGGTCGATGGCCTTGAGCGCGGTTTGCTGGTACTCGGCATTACCGCTGTAGGTGTAACCGCGCACCTGGAAGCGCGCCTGCTGCAGCAGGCTGCTGACCGTGACCACCTGGTTGTATGGGGTAATGTCACCGGCTTCGAGCAACCGCTGTTGCACGCGGCCGATCAGCTCCACCGCCTTGTCGGCACTGTCGCCCAGTACCTGGCGGCTGGCTTCGCGGCGCTGGCCGGCCTGTTTCAACGCGATGAAGGCCTGCTGATAACCGGCAACCGCATCGCGCTGCTGCTCGAGGCGCTGGTGGTCGGCAGGCTGCTCGATCTGCCCCAGCATCAACTGCACCTGCCGGTCGAGGTTGGCCAAGGCCTTGTCCAGCTCGCCTATGGAGGCCTCGTCGCGCTGGCGCTCGTATTGCTGCCGGGCGATGCGCAGTTCTTGTGTGTATTGCTGGATCAGCGAGATGTTGCCCAGCTTGTCGCCGCGGCCAATGATGCTGTCCATGCCGTGCCAGCCAGTCAGGGTAGTGCTCAGCGTCAACAGCAGGACCAGGCCGAAACCCAGCCCCAGTTTGCGGATGACGCTCACGTTTCCCAGTAGCTGGGTTAACCATCGATTCATAGGTAACTCCCTGGCGGCTTGGCAGCACGATTCATTGTTGTTGCCAAGGCCATCGGCCCGGGAGAGGGAAACTTGATGGTGGAAAATGCTGACTAACTTGTCAGAAAATTCGCGACAAGAGCGCGGTGACCGCCGTTTCCACCCGCAGTATGCGATCACCCAGTTGCACCGGCACCAGGCCGGCGTTGGCAAGCAGGTCGACCTCGTAGGGTATCCAGCCGCCCTCCGGGCCGATGGCCAGGGTCACTGCTTGTTCCACTGCCCGTGGGCAGGCGGGGTAGGGGCCGGGGTGGCCGACGAGCCCGAGGGTGCCGGCTGCGATGGCGGGCAGGCGATCTTCAACGAACGGCTTGAAGCGCTTTTCGATGATGACCTCGGGTAGCACGGTGTCACGTGCCTGTTCCAGCCCCAGTATCAGGTTCTCGCGAATGGCGTCAGGATGCAGGAACGGCGTTTGCCAGAAGCTCTTCTCGACCTTGTAGCTGTTCACCAGAATGAGCCTGGGCACGCCCAGGGTGGCAACTGTCTGGAACAGCCTGCGCAGCATTTTCGGGCGCGGCACGGCCAGCACCAGGGTCAGCGGCAGTTTGGCCGGCGGCGGCTGGTCGAAGCTGACCTCAAGCTCAGCCTGGTGCGGCGCCAGCCGCACCACCGTGGCCTTGCCCATCATGCCGTTGATGCGGCCCACGCGCAGCGAATCACCCTCCACCACGCGGTGGATGTGCTGCATGTGGGTAAAGCGCCGGTCGGCGAGTACCACACGGTCGGCCGACACGAAGTCGGCCTCCTCAAGCAGCAACAGGTTCACGGTTGGGTCGCAGGCGGCTGGTCTTGGTGGTCGCCTGCGTCTGGCTCACCTGCGCTTCGCTTGCGAATCAGGCTGCCGCACAGCACGCCGATTTCGAACAACAGCCACATGGGCACTGCCAGCAGCGTTTGGGAGAAGATGTCGGGCGGTGTCAGCACCATGCCCACCACGAAGCAGCCGATGATGACGTAGGGGCGGATCTTTTTCAGGTACTTCACATCCACTACGCCAATCCACACCAGCAGCACCACGGCCACGGGGATTTCGAAGGCCACGCCGAAGGCGAAGAACAGCGTCATCACGAAGTCCAGGTAGCTGGCGATGTCGGTCATCATCGACACGCCTTCTGGGGTTGCACTGGCAAAGAAGCCGAATATCAGCGGAAACACCAGGAAATACGCAAAGGCCATGCCGGCATAGAACAGCAGGATGCTGGAAACCAGCAGCGGGATGGCGATGCGCTTTTCGTGACGGTACAGGCCCGGCGCGATAAAGCCCCAGATCTGCTGCAGGATGAACGGGATCGCCAGGAACAGCGACACGATCATGGTCAGCTTGAACGGGGTCAGGAACGGCGAAGCCACGTCGGTGGCGATCATTGTGGCGTTGGCCGGCAGGTGGTCACGCAGCGGCGCCGACACCAGGGTGTAGATCTGCTGGGCGAAGGAGAACAACCCGGCAAAAATCAGGAAAATGACCGCCACGCAACGCAGCAGGCGGGTGCGCAGTTCGGTAAGGTGCGAAACCAGCGGCATGGGCTGATCGTGTTCCGGGTTCTCGCTCATGGTACTCGCGGCGGTTGTGGCGGTTCGGAGGGTGTGGCCGGGGCGGCCGGCGGCTCGCTGGGCTTGGGTTCCAGGCCCGCAGGTGGCTGCACGGTGGCGGTGGTGACCGTGGGCTGCGTGGGTGTGGCGTTCGGGTTGAGGATGCGCTTGGCTTCCTCTTCCATCTGCAGAATGTGCTCGTTATGCAGCTGGCGACGGATGTCGTCGGCGCCGATTTCGCGCTCAACTTCCATCTTGATGCTGTTGAAGCTGCGCTTTAGGCGGCCTATCCACAGGCCGGCCGTGCGCGCCGCCCCCGGCAGGCGCTCGGGGCCGAGCACCAGCAGCGCGACCAGGCCGACGAGCAGCAGCTCGCTGAAACTGATGCCGAACATAGGTCAGTCTTTCCGCTGCGGCTCGTGGACCGGCTGTGCCTGACCATCGATGGTATGGCCCTGGTTGGCCTGGGCGGTGTTCTGCACCGGCTGCACCGGGGGAACAGGCTGGGCTGGCGGTGGCGTAGGCTCGGCCGGCTTGTTCTCTTCTTCGCTCATGGCCTTGCGGAAGCCCTTGATCGACTCGCCCAGGTCGCTGCCGAAGTTCTTCAGCTTCTTGGTGCCGAAGACCAGCACCACGACGACCAGCAGGACGATCCAGTGTTTCCAGTCAAAGATACCCATTTCGTACTCCTGAACAATGTGTATTGGCCCTGTACGGGCCGTGTTTCCGTCAGGCAGACGGCTGGCGCGCGGCCTTCTCGTCGTGCCCGGACAAGCCGAAGCGCCGCTCCAGTTCATCCAGCACAGCCTGAGGGTGCTGGCCCAGGGCACTGAGCATCACCAGGCTGTGAAACCACAGGTCGGCTGTTTCGTAGATGACATCGCTGCAGTCTTTGCTGATGGCGGCGTCCTTGGCGGCGATGATGGTTTCCACCGACTCTTCACCGAGCTTTTCAAGGATCTTGTTCAAACCCTTGTGGTACAGGCTGGCCACGTAGGAGCTGTCTGGAGCCGCTTGCTTGCGTTCTTCCAGCACTTCGGCCAGGCGGTTGAGGGTGTCGCTCATGTCAGTGTCCTGCGCTGTAGATGGCATCGGGGTCTTTCAGGACCGGGTCGACGGTTTTCCACTGGCCGCCTTGATACACGCGGTAGAAGCAGCTTTCGCGACCGGTATGGCAGGCAATATGGCCCAGTTGCTCGACCATCAGGATGATCACGTCGGCATCGCAGTCCAGGCGCATTTCATGCAGCTTCTGCACGTGGCCGGACGCTTCACCCTTGCGCCACAGCTTGCCACGCGAACGCGACCAGTAGATAGCCCGTTCCTCGGCGGCCGTCAGGGCCAGCGCTTCGCGGTTCATCCAGGCCATCATCAGTACGCGTCCGGTCTTGTGGTCCTGGGCGATGGCCGGTACCAGGCCATCGCTGTTCCACTTGATCTCGTCCAGCCAGTCTTTCATCGTCGACTCCAAAGCCGGCCCGTTTCTGTCCCGGGCCCTTGCGCTAGTGTGCCAGCCGCAGGCGCGGCTGGCTATTGGCGCACGACCAGGTAAAGGCCTGCGGCCAGCATCAGCCAGGCCGGCCACGCCGCAGGGGCCGCCAGGCTGCCGGCCTGGGCCGCAGTGGCAGCCAGCACCGCCCCGCCGCCCAACAGGCCTGCACCCAACAGGCGCAGTGCCCAGTGGTCACCCTGGCGGCGCCGTTCAGGCAATTGTGGGTCGTGCAGGTGCGGCTGCGAGAGCCGTTCGAGCAGGTCGCGGGTCATGTTGGCCAGGTGCGGCAACTGTTCGACCTGGCTATGCAGGTTGCCGAGCACGGCCTTGGGGCTCATGCGGTCGCGCATCCAGCGTTCCAGGTAGGGCTTGGCAGTGCTCCACAGGTCCAGCTCGGGGTACAGCTGGCGGCCCAGGCCCTCGATGTTGAGCAAGGTCTTTTGCAACAGCACCAGTTGCGGCTGCACTTCCATGTTAAAGCGGCGCGCGGTCTGGAACAGGCGCATCAGTACCTGGCCGAACGAAATGTCCTTCAACGGCTTTTCGAAGATGGGCTCGCACACCGTACGGATTGCGGCTTCGAATTCGTTGACCTTGGTGTTGGCAGGCACCCAGCCGGAGTCGATGTGCAACTGGGCGACACGGCGGTAGTCGCGCTTGAAGAAGGCGATCAGGTTACGCGCCAGGTAGTCCTGGTCCTCGTCGGTCAGGCTGCCGACGATGCCGCAGTCGATGGCGATGTACTTCGGGCTCCACGGCTTGACGGTGCTGACGAAGATGTTGCCCGGGTGCATGTCGGCGTGGAAGAAACTGTCCCGGAACACCTGGGTGAAGAACACCTCCACACCCCGTTCGGCCAGCATCTTCATATCGGTGCCCTGGTCGGCCAGGGTGGCCATGTCGGTGACCGGCACGCCGTAGATGCGCTCCATCACCAGCACCTTGGGGCGGCACCAGTCCCAGTACACCTGGGGCACGTACATCAGGTCGGAGCCTTCGAAGTTGCGCCGCAGCTGGCTGGAGTTGGCCGCCTCACGCAGCAGGTCGAGCTCGTCGTAGATGGTTTTTTCGTAGTCGCACACCACGTCCACCGGGTGCAGGCGGCGGGCATCGGCAGAAATGCGCTCGGCGCCCTTGGCGATCAGGAACAGCCAGGCGATATCGGCGGCAATTACCGGTTTAAGGCCGGGGCGCACCACCTTTACCACCACTTCTTCACCGCTTTTCAGGCGTGCGGCATGCACCTGGGCCACCGAAGCAGACGCCAGGGGTTCCACGTCGAAACGGCTGAACACCTCGGCAACCGTGGCGCCGAGTTGCGCTTCGATCAGTGCCACGGCCTTCTGCGGGTCGAAGGGCGGTACCCGGTCCTGCAACAGCATCAGCTCGTCGGCGATGTCGGTGGGCAGCAGGTCGCGGCGGGTGGATAGCAGCTGGCCGAACTTGATGAAAATAGGCCCCAGGTCCTGCAATGCCAGGCGCAGGCGTGCACCGCGGCTGAGCTCGCTGGCGCGGCGGGGCAGCCAGCGCCAGGGCATCAGCAGGCGCAGGCTCATCAGCCACCAAGGCAGCGGGTAGTCGAACAGCAGGTCGTCCAGCCGGTACCGGATGACGACACGCTGAATACGGAAAAGGCGGCGGACGGCGAGCAACTTCATGCGTTATCGCTGGTATCAAGGGATCGGGAGAGGCGTTTGAGGCGCGCCTCGAGGCGTTCGGTGTCGAGCTTCAGGGTGTCTATTTCGCTGAAGGCCGCTTCGGCCTCGCGCTTGCCCACCAGTGTACGTGACTCTTCTGCCAGGTATTCAGACAGGCTCTGGCTCAAGCGGGCCAGGCTCTGGCGTGTCCAGCGGGCACGCAGGCGAACATGGCCTGCAAGCAGCGCAGTGGGCACGGGGCCCAGCCAGTTCTGCAGCTCGTGTTCCCAGTCCAGCTCCAGATCCTGGAGGATGCCGAACAGGTCGAGCAGTGCAGCGGTATCACCGTGCAGCTCCACCTGAGGGCTATGCAGCACGGCGGTTTTGTCCCGGGCCAGGGCCAGTTGGGCGAGGCTGCCGGCGGGGGCGCGCAGGGTGCAGTCAACGCTGCCTTCCCAACTGCTGGCGAGCATCAGCCCCTGCTCGTCCGGCAGGATGAACACCTGCAAGGCCGGTTGCCGGCAGTCGATCTCGATGACCTTGCCCTCCAGTGCAGCCAGGCGCGGCATGGCCGTGCTGTCCATGCGCAGGATGCGGTTGAGCCCGTGCTCCACGCTGGCGAGCAGCCCGGCCAGCAGCATCAGGGTTTGATCCCCCGGTGCACGGCAACGATGCCGCTGGTCATGTTGTGGTAGGTAACGCGGTCAAAGCCGGCTGCAACCATCATTGCCTTGAGGGTTTCCTGGTCCGGGTGCATGCGGATGGACTCGGCCAGGTAGCGGTAGCTTTCCGAATCGTTGGTGATCAGCTTGCCGGCCAGCGGCATGAAGGCGAACGAGTAGGCGTCGTAGGCCTTGGACATGAATTTGTTGGTCGGTTTGGAGAATTCCAGCACCAGCAGCCGCCCGCCAGGCTTGAGCACCCGCAGCATCGAGCGGATGGCGTCTTCCTTGTGGGTGACGTTGCGCAGGCCGAAGGCGATGGTCACGCAGTCGAAGTGGTTGTCGGGGAAGGGCAGCTTTTCGGCATCTGCCTGGACGAACTCGATATTGCCTGCCACGCCACGGTCGAGCAGGCGGTCGCGACCCACCTTGAGCATCGACTCGTTGATGTCAGCCAATACAACCTGGCCAGTCGGGCCGACCAGGCGCGAGAACTTGGCGGCCAGGTCCCCCGTGCCGCCGGCGATGTCCAGCACGCGGTTGCCGGTGCGTACGCCCGACAATTCGATGGTGAAGCGCTTCCAGAGGCGGTGCATGCCGCCGGAAAGCACGTCGTTCATCAGGTCGTACTTGGCGGCTACCGAATGGAACACTTCGGCGACTTTTTTCGCCTTCTGGCTTTCAGGCACATCCTGATAGCCAAAATGGGTGGTGGGTTCGGCGTGGTCGCCTTTGCGCTGGTCGTTCATATCGCTTCACCGAAAAAAATTACCGCCATTCTAGGGCGAACGCGCGGATTTGTCTTGGCGGGGTGTGCCGTTGGGCAGGGGCGGGCATAATGCCAATTATGTCTACATCTTCAGGAACACCTGCATGACCCAGATCAGCGTCGAACGCAAACACACCCTCGGCCGTGAGGCCGCCCGTGCCAAGGCGCAGGCGCTGGTCGACAAGCTCAGCCGCGAGTACGACTTGAAGGCCACCTGGAACGGCGACCGGGTCGATGTGGCCCGCAGTGGCGCCAACGGTAGTGTGCACATCGGTGAAGACAGCATTCGTGTCG
Organism: Pseudomonas sp. NBRC 111119; assembly: GCF_001320125.1. Taxonomy (NCBI): domain Bacteria; kingdom Pseudomonadati; phylum Pseudomonadota; class Gammaproteobacteria; order Pseudomonadales; family Pseudomonadaceae; genus Pseudomonas; species Pseudomonas sp. NBRC 111119. The sequence goes on along the minus strand of NZ_BCAV01000004.1, from coordinate 66,717 downwards.
ACCTGAAGCTGGGCATGATGCTGTCGATGATGAGCGGCACCATCAAGGGCGAGATCGAACGCGCCCTGGACAAGGCACTGGTGTGAGTCACCGTGCGCATGCGCTGTTCACCTTAGGGTGACGTTTCTAAATTCACCTCCTACCTTGATGGTTTGGCCCACGGTTACGACGCACGGGTACGTGGCGCCTTGAAGCGCCTGGGTATTGCGTCTACACCTTCCGTTGAGGCGCGCGTAAACCACAAGGAGAGCAGGATGGCTGGCAAGAAGAACGCTGAAAAAGACGGTAGCTCCTGGGTCGGGGGGGTTGAGAAGTACTCCCGCAAGATCTGGCTGGCGGGGCTGGGCATCTATTCCAAAATCGATCAGGACGGCCCCAAGCTGTTCGACTCCCTGGTCAAGGATGGTGAGAAGGCCGAAAAGAAGGCCAGGAAAGCTGCCGATGACGTGGCCGACACCGCCAAGTCGTCTGCTTCTTCGCGCGTGGCAGGGGTGAAGGACCGGGCCCTGGGCAAATGGAGCGAACTGGAAGAGGCCTTCGACAAGCGCCTGAACAGTGCAATCTCGCGCCTGGGTGTGCCAAGCCGCAATGAGATCAAGGCCCTGCAAGGCCAGGTAGAGGCCCTTACCAAGCAGATCGAGAAGCTCACCGGCGCTTCGGCCAAGCCAGCTTCTACCCGTGCCGCTGCCGCCAAACCGGCTTCCGGCACTGCCGCCAAGCCACTGGCCAAGGCCACAGCGGCCAAGCCTGCGATCAGGACGGCGGCGGCCAAACCTGCAGCCGCCAAGCCGGCTGCTGCAAAAACCACCGCTGCGAAAAAACCTGCAACCCGAAAAGCCTCGGCCAAGCCAGCGGCTGCCCCGGCGGCATCTACCACCACGGCGTCCACTGCCGCTGGCGAGGGCCCACAGGCCTGACGCAAGTCAGTTTGCATGGGGTGGCCGGGGCCGCGTGATGGCTACCAGGCGTATGCCTTGGATTGTGTGGGGGCGTAGATCGAGCGCCGCGCTGGCGGCGCTCTGTCTCACAGGCGAAACCACCCTCAAGGTGGGCACTTGTCACCCCTGAGATAACCCTGCGCCAGGTGTTCAGCCGCAGCACGGGCAGCAGGTTGCAGGTGCGGGGCCACCAGCAGCATCACCTGATACACCACAACCCCCACATCCCCCTCGCGGCCCAGCACCCGCTGGTAATCCAGCGAGAACAACAAGGCCAGGGTGATCTGTTCCACCAACTGCCCCAACGCCTGGGTATCGCTCTCTACCAGCCCCTGGTCTTTGAGGCTCGCCAGCAGCGCCGCCAATGTATGCTTCAGCGCGTTGATCAGGCGGCGCATGCCACGGGCCAGCCTGGGCAGGCGCCCCACCAGGTTGGACATGTCCTGGAACAGGAACCGGTACTCGGCCATGCGCTCCACGATCAGGTGCAGGAACAACCAGTAGTCCTCGGCCTCCAGGCGCAGGTTCACAGGCGGGTCCAGCAAGGGCATCAACGCTTCCTCGAAGCGTTCGAACAGTTCCAGTATCAAAGGCTCCTTGCCGTGAAAGTGGTAATACAGGTTACCCGGGCTGATACCCAGCTCGTTGGCGATTTCCAGCGTGGAGACGTTAGGCTCGCCTTTGCCGTTGAACAGCGCCAGGGCGCAGGCAAGGATACGGTCGCGGGTTTTCATGCGGTCGGTACGCTCATCGGGTCAACACGTAAGTACCGGGTGCAGGGCCCAGCGCCGGGTAGGTGGCGTTGCCCGGTAGGCCTTTGGGCGGCCTGAGCGGGCCTGAGCGCGCTTTTATCCACGTCATCCATAGCGGCCACCAGCTGCCCTCGCTGCGCTGGGCATCATGGAACCAGGCACGTGGGTCGCCCGGCAGCTGCGGGTTGTCCAGGTAATACGCCTTGGGGTTGCCTGGGGGGTTGATGATGCTCTGGATATGCCCACTGTTGGCGAGTATGAAGCGGCGCTTGCCGCCCAGCAGGGTTGCCGAGCGATACACCGCGTCCCACGGGGTGATGTGATCGTTGCTGCCGGCCACTGTGAAACTGTCGATGTTGATCTGCTGCAGGTCGATGGACGAACCGCACACCTCAAGCCCCCCCGGCCGGGTCAGCGGGTTCAGCTTGAAGAAGTCCAGCAGGTCGCCATGCAGCGCGGCCGGCAGGCGGGTGTTGTCGGCGTTCCAGTAGAGGATGTCGAAGGCCGGGGGCGTCTTGCCCAGCAGGTAGTTGTTGACCCAGTAGTTCCAGATCAGGTCGTTGGGCCGCATCCAGGCGAATATCCTCGCGACTTCAGCACCGTCGAGCACCCCACGCTGGTAGGAGCGGCGTTTGGCAGCCTCGATGGTTTGCTCGTCGGCGAACAGGCTGGCGGGGCTGTCGAACGCGCTGTCCAGCAGGCTGACCAGGTAGGTGGCGCTGCGCACCCGGCGCAATTGTTGCCTGGCTTGCAGGTGGCCCTGAAGCGCGGCCATGGTCAGGCCGCCTGCACAGGCGCCAACCAGGTTGGGGTCACGGCTGCCACTGATGCTGCGGCAGGCGTTGAGCGCTGCTTCAAGCGCCGCCACGTAACTGGACAGCCCCCATTCGCGGTGACGGGCGTCGGGGTTGCGCCAGCTGACCATGTACACCTGCAAACCGTGTTTGAGCATGTACTGGACGAAGCTGTTGGCCGGGCTGAGGTCGAAGATGTAGTACTTGTTGATCTGGGGCGGCACCACCAGCAGCGGGCGCGCATGCTGCTTTTCGCTCATGGGCTGGTACTGGATCAGCTCCAGCACGTCGTTGCGAAACACCACGCTGCCAGGGGTGGTCGCCAGGTTGCTGCCCACTTCGAAGGCGCGCTCGTCCACCTGGCGCGGCAGCCCGCCATTGTGGCGCAGGTCCTCGAGCAGTTGAGCGGCGCCGCGCACCAGGCTCTGCCCCCCGGTATCGAACAGGGTTTTCACGGCCTGGGGGTTGAGCAGCGAATTGCTCGGTGCCAGGGCGTCGTTGAGCAGGTTGAACAGAAAGTGCACCCGGGCCCGGTCGTCCTCGTCCAGGTGGCTTTCGTCGATCCACGCCCGGGTTTGTCCCTGCCACGCCAGCCACGCTTGCAGGCCGCGGCGGTAAAGCGGGTTTTCGCGCCAGGTGGGGTCGCTGAAACGGCCATCGCGCGGGTTGGGCTGGTGGGGTGTGTCCCCCAGCAGCACCCGGCCCAACTGGCCACCCAGCGCCAGCAGGTGGCCGGCGGTGTGCAATGGGTGGCGCAGCCCATGGCGCCCGACGCTGCGCAGGGTGGATACCAGGTCCCGGCCGCGCAGGCCGACCATGGCATTTTCCATCTGCAGTTCGACGGTGTGGGGCGCCCGGGTGCCTGCGGCCGGTTTGTCTGTCATGGCAACACTCCTTGTGCACTCCATTTGCGGCTAAGCGTGTGGCGATCAACCGCCCGAGGCGGGGCGCGGGTGCATCACGGCGCGCTGACGCTCCTGCTCCAGGAACTTCATGATGAGCGGGGCCACTGCTTCGGCCCGGGTAATCAGGAACAGGTGGCCGTCGTCGATAATGTGTAGCTGGGCATTGGGAATACGCCAGGCCAGCAGGCGCATATTGATCAGGGGGATCAGCGGGTCGTCGTCGCCGGCCAGCACCAGGGTAGGCTGGCGGATCTTGTGCAGCCAGTGGATGCTGGTCCAGCCAAGCCCGGCGAACAGTTGCCAGTAATAGCCGGTCTTGCCGCCGGAGCGCACCTTGGCGGCGTGATGCAGGGCCAGATCCGGGTCACGGCGGAACCCGCCGCCGTAGATCAGCGGGGCGATACGCAGCACGTGAGACGGCTGGATGTAGCGGCGGGGGCTGGCCATCATCCACAGCACCTTGGGCTTGCCCGGCACCATGAACGCGCCGGCTGCGGTGGCGGCAAGCACCAGCTTCTTGCAGCGCTCGGGGTAGTCGTGGGCGAACTGCTGGGCCAGCGCGCCGCCCCAGGACACGCCGATGACGTTGACCTGGCCGTAATCGAGGTAGTCGAGCATGCGTGCGGTGAGCTTGGCCAACCCCGGGAAGCGGTAGGGATGGCGCGGTGTCGATGAGCCCCCGACACCGGGGACGTCGAAGGCGATCACCTCCAGGTCCGGGTCCAGCGCTTCGATGAACGGAAAGACCAGTTCCAGGTTGGCGCCAATCCCGTTGAAGATCAGCAGGGGTGTGAGGTGGGGTTTGCCCGGGCGAACGGCGGTACGGATGGACTGGTTGTCCAGCTCGACCGTTCTGAAAATATAGGGTTGCGGCATGCGCGTGGCTCTTGGGTGAAGTAGACACCGTGGCGCCATGCAGCGCGCCACGGGCAATGGCTCAACGTTCGTGAACGTAGGTGCCGGGTGCGGCCTCGCCGGCTGGGTAGGTGCGGTTGCCCAGGCGGGTGGGGGCCTTTTTCAGCTCGCCGGCCCGTTCGGCCAGCCAGCCCTGCCAGTACAGCCACCAGGAGTCGGCATGCTTGATGGCGTTCTCTTGCCAGGCCACCGGGTCGCCGGGGCGGTCGTCCCCGGTCATGAAGCGCGCCTTGGGGTTGCCCGGCGGGTTGAGAATGCTCTGGATATGCCCGCTGTTGGACAGCACGAACGCTACCTTGCCGCCGAACAGGTGCGCCGAGCGATAGCACGACTGCCAGGGGGTGATGTGGTCGGCGGTGCCAGCCACGCTGAAGATGTCGCACTGCACCTGCTTGAGGTCGATGGCCGTGCCGCAGACTTCCAGGCCACCGGGGCGGGTCAGCGGGTTGTTCTTGAACATCTCGATCAGGTCACCATGAAAGCCTGCCGGCAGGCGCGTGGTGTCGTTGTTCCAGAACAGGATGTCGAAGACCGGAGGCTCGTTGCCCAGCAGGTAGTTGTTGACCCAGTAATTCCAGATCAGGTCGTTGGGGCGCATCCAGGCGAACACCTTGGCCATGTCGCTGCCTTCCAGCACGCCGGCCTGGTAGGAGTGGCGCTTGGCAGCCTCCAGGGTCTGCTCGTCGACGAACAACGCCACCTGGGTATCGACGGTGGTGTCGAGCACGCTCACCAGCAGCGTCAGGGCGTTGACCTTGTGCTCGCCCAGGGCGGCGTAGTGGCCCAGCAGGGCTGTACAGGTAATGCCACCAGAGCAGGCACCGAGCATGTTCAGGTCCTTGCTACCGGTGATGGCCAGCACCGCATCGACGGCTTCCTTGAGCGCATCGATGTAGGTGGACAAGCCCCATTCGCGCTGGGCCTTGGTCGGGTTGCGCCAGCTGATGATGAAGGTCTGCTGTTGCGAGCGCAGGCAGAACCGCGCCAGGCTCTTTTCCGGGCTCAGGTCGAACACATAGAACTTGTTGATTTGCGGGGGCACCACCAGCAAGGGCCGCGCATGCACCTGTTCGGTGATGGGGCTGTACTGGATCAGCTCGAGCACATCGTTGCGGTACACCACGGCGCCTTCGCTGGTGCCCAGGTTCTTGCCCACCTCGAAGGCCTTCATGTTCACCTGGCTGGGCATGCCGCCGTTATGCACCACGTCGCGGGCAAGGTTCGACAGCCCATCGAGCAGGCTCTTGCCGCCGGTTTCGAAGAAGCGCTTAAGCGCAGCTGGGTTGGACAGGGTGTTGGTAGGGGCCATGGCTTCGGTCATCAGGTTGATGACAAACTGCCCTCGGCTGATGTCTTGGGGCGACAGGTCGCTGCTGGCGATCCAGTCTTGCAGCTCGCTGCGCCAGGCCAGGTAGGTTTGCAGGTAGCGGCGGTACAGCGGGTTCTGGCTCCATGCCGGGTCGTTGAAGCGGCGGTCGTCCTGTTCCGGGGCCAGGCTCGACTTGCCCAGCAGCACGTTTTTCAGTTCCAGGCCGAAATGGGCCACGTGCTTGGCACTGTGCAGCGGTTGGCGTATGGCCTGGCGCAGCACAGTGCGCGCCGAGCTCAGTAGGTCCTTGCGCCGGATGCCGATCACCGGGTTCAGGCCAAGGGTGTTTTCCGAGGCCTGCCGCTGCAGATCATCATTGTTCTTGCTACTCATCTACGACGCTCCGTTGTCCTGAGACGAGTACCGCTGCTGTAGGGCAAGCACAGCCCTGAGCCCGGTACGCCTGCTCGGGTAACCAGTGATAAGGATCAGCGGTGCTGCAAGCATTCTGCTTGCCGGCAGGGGGGGTGCAGGTAAATGGCCACCTACATTGGTTACCCCAGTTTCATGTAATGCGCAAGACAGCCCTGCACAGGGCGGCCTGCACTACAGTCAAGCAGACGAGGAGGGAGGGTGCGCAGAAAAGGCTAGGAGGCGCAGCCTAGAGCATGATCTTGACGACGGACTCGGCGGGGTCGCGGGACTTGCCGGCCCTGTGCAGTTCGTCGAGGTACTCGGCCCACAGCGCTTGCTGGCGCAGGCACAGTTGCTCCAGGTATTCCCAGGTGAACAGGCCGCTGTCGTGGCCGTCGTCGAAGGTGAGCTTCAGGGCATACTGCCCGGCAGGCTCCAGGCCACTGAGGCCGACATTGATCTTGCCAAATTGCAGGATGGGATTGCCATGCCCCTGCACCTCGGCCGAAGGCGAGTGCACGCGCAAAAACTCGGCAGGCAGGTGGTACACCTCGTCAGCCCCATAGGTAAGGCTGAGGGTTTTCGAGGCTTTATGCAGGTTGATGGCGGTAGGCATGCGAGCCATAACATCCTCTTTTTGAGCTTCAAGTGGCAAGCTTCAAGCTTCAAGCTTCGAGCCGTGATATTCAAGCCATCCGTAATCGACCTGAAGAAAACAGCCGCTGCAAGCGACGCATCTCAGCTTGTCGCTTGCAGCTAACCACTTGCAGCTTTAGAGGATGTAGCGGGAGAGGTCTTCGTTTTGGGCCAGTTCGCCGAGGTGGCCGTTCACGTAGGCGGCATCGATCAGGATCGGCGCTTCGTCATGGGTGCTGGCCAGGTCGCCTGCGCTGAACGAAACTTCCTCCAGCAGGCGTTCGAGCAGGGTATGCAGGCGGCGGGCACCGATGTTTTCGGTCTTTTCATTGACCTGGTAGGCGATCTCGGCCAGGCGCTTGATGCCGTCGGCGACGAACTCGATGTTCAGCCCCTCGGTCTTGAGCAGCGCCTGGTACTGCTCGGTCAGCGAGGCGTGTGGTTCGCGCAGGATGCGTTCGAAGTCTTCCGGGGTCAGCGCCTTGAGTTCCACACGGATCGGCAGGCGGCCTTGCAGCTCCGGCACCAGGTCGCTCGGCTTGCTCAGGTGGAACGCGCCCGAGGCGATGAACAGGATATGGTCAGTCTTGACCATGCCCAGCTTGGTATTGACCGTGCAGCCTTCGATCAGCGGCAGCAGGTCGCGCTGCACGCCCTCGCGGGATACATCGGCACCGCCAACGTTGCCACGCTTGGCCACTTTGTCGATTTCGTCGATGAACACGATACCGTGCTGTTCGACAGCTTCCAGCGCCTTGGCCTTGAGCTCTTCTTCGTTGACCAGGCGGCCCGCTTCTTCGTCGCGGACCATTTTCAGCGCCTCTTTCACCTTCAGCTTGCGGGTCTTGCGCTTGCCTTTGCCCATATTGGCAAACAGGCTCTGCAGCTGATTGGTCATTTCTTCCATGCCGGGTGGTGCAGCAATTTCGACACCGACGGCGTCAGCCACTTCGATCTCGATTTCCTTGTCGTCCAGCTGGCCTTCGCGCAGGCGCTTGCGGAACAGCTGGCGGGTGTTGGAATCGTTACTCGTCTGTGCGGCTTCCTCGCTGAAGCTGCCAGGGCGCGCCTGCGGCAGCAAGACATCGAGAATGCGGTCTTCGGCGGCGTCTTCGGCACGGTGGCGTACGCGAATGATCTCCTGCTCGCGCAGCATTTTCAGCGCGGCATCGGCCAGGTCACGGATGATGGACTCCACGTCGCGGCCAACGTAGCCCACTTCGGTGAACTTGGTGGCTTCGACCTTGATGAACGGCGCATTGGCCAGCTTGGCCAGGCGACGGGCGATTTCGGTTTTGCCGACACCGGTTGGGCCAATCATCAGAATGTTCTTGGGCGTCACCTCGGCGCGCAGCTCGGCAGGCAGTTGCATGCGCCGCCAGCGGTTGCGCAGGGCAATGGCCACGGCGCGCTTGGCGTCGTCCTGGCCGATGATGTGGCGGTTGAGTTCGTGGACGATTTCGCGGGGGGTCATGGACATGATGGGTACGGTCCTCGGGCGAGTGGGATCAGCGTGGAAAAGCCCTGCCACCGGGGCGGGGCGCCAGAACAGCTGATCACTCGGCCAGGTCCTGCTCCTCGATGGTCAGGTTGTGGTTGGTGAACACGCAGATGTCACCGGCGATATTCAAGGCGGTTTCGGCGATTTCACGGGCCGAAAGGTCGGTCTTGTTCAGCAGGGCGCGGGCTGCAGCCTGGGCGTAGGCACCGCCGGAACCCATGGCGATCAGGCCATCCTCGGGCTCGACCACGTCACCATTGCCGGTGATGATCAGCGAGGCGTCCTTGTTGGCCACAGCCAGCATGGCTTCCAGGCGGCTCAACGAGCGGTCGGTACGCCATTCCTTGGCCAGCTCGACGGCGGCGCGTATCAGGTGGCCCTGGTGTTTTTCCAGCTGGCCTTCGAAGCGCTCGAACAGGGTGAAGGCATCGGCGGTGGCACCGGCGAAGCCTGCGATGACCTGGCCGTGGTACAGGCGGCGCACCTTCTTGGCGTTGCCTTTCATCACGGTATTGCCGAGCGATACCTGGCCGTCGCCGCCCATGACGACTTTGCCATTACGGCGAACAGAAACGATGGTGGTCAAGGGAGAGTCTCCACGCAGCGGGGCGAAAGTGCCTGATGCAGACTCATATGGGGGTGGGTTGGCTGAGCTTCAAGCTTTAAGCGGCAAGCGGCAAGAAAAAGCGGTTCGGCGCCGTGCCGACTTTTTCTTGCAGCTTGCCGCTTGCCGCTTGCCGCTTGCCGCTTAAGGCTTGCAGCTTGCGGCTGCTGGTCAGGCTCCGTGGCAGATATGGCCGTCGACCAACGTGTAACGCACCGCGCCTGGCAGGCAGTGGCCGATGAACGGGCAGTTCTGGCCACGGGAGTACCACTGCTCACCTGCCAAGGTGGAGGCTTGCGGGTCGAACAGCACCAGGTCGGCTGCAGCCCCAACCTGCAACTGCCCGGCCGGCAGGCGCATGGCCGCCGCCGGGCCGCTGCTCAGGCGCGCCAGCAGGGTCGGCAGGTCGAGCAGGCCGTCCTGCACCAAGGTCATGGCCAGCGGCAGCAACAGCTCTACGCTGCTGATGCCAGGCTCTGTGGCACCGAACGGCGCCAGCTTGGCATCGCGCTCATGGGGCTGGTGATGGCTGGAAATCGCCTGGATCACCCCGGCCTTTACCGCCTCGCGCAGGCCATCGCGGTCGGCAGCGGTGCGCAGCGGTGGCTGCACGTGGTAGAGGCTGGAAAACTCACGCAGCGATTCGTCGGTGAGGATCAGCTGGTAAAGCGCCACATCGGCGGTCACCGGCAACCCCAGGCCTTGGGCCTGGGCGATCAGGCGTGCGCCACGGGCGCTGGTGATCTGGGTGAAATGGGCGCGCACACCGGTCTGTTCCACCAGCAACAGGTTGCGCGCCAGGGCCACGGTTTCGGCGGTTTCCGGGATGCCCGGCAAGCCAAGGAAACTGGCCATGGCGCCTTCGTGGGCCAGCCCGCCCTGGGCCAGGTCGCGATCCTGGGAGTGGAACACCACGGTCAGGTCGAACGTGGCAGCATATTCCAGCGCCCGCGCCAGGGTGCGGTTGTTGGGGATTTCCTTCAGGCCGTTGCCGAACGCCACGCAGCCGGTGTCGCGCAGGGCGACCAGTTCGGCCAGTTGCTCGCCTTCCAGGCCCTTGGTCAGGGCACCGATAGGGTACACCTTGCTGTTGGCCGCTTCCCGGGCACGGTCCAGGATCAGCTCGGTCACGGCCGAGGTATCCAGTACCGGCTTGGTTTGTGGCGGGCAGCACAGGCTGGTGACGCCGCCGGCTACGGCGGCCCGGGTTTCACTGGCGATGGTGCCCTTGCGGCTGTAGCCCGGCTCGCGCAGAGACACGCCCAGGTCGACAAGGCCCGGTGCGGCGACCAGGCCATCGGCCTGGATCGTGCGGCTGGCGCTGAAGCCGGCCGGTGCTGCGCCAATGGCGGCGATGCGGCCACCGTCCAGGTGCAGGTCGGTGACCTGGTCCAGGCCACTGACAGGGTCGATGACCCGTGCGCCGAGAATGCTGAGGGTCACTGGGCGTTCTCCTGGTCGTATTGACGTTGGGCGTTTTGCCCGCTCATTGCCATGGACAGCACGGCCATGCGCACGGCGATGCCGTAGGTAACCTGGTTGAGAATCACCGAATGCTTGCCGTCGGCCACTGCCGACTCGATCTCCACGCCACGGTTGATCGGCCCGGGGTGCATGACGATGGCGTCGGGTTTGGCGCCGGCCAGGCGTGCGGTGGTCAGGCCGAACAGACGGTAGAACTCGCCTTCGCTGGGCAGCAGGCCGCCGGCCATGCGCTCACGCTGCAGGCGCAGCATGATCACCACGTCCACATCCTTCAGGCCTTCGGCGAGGTCGGTATAAACCTTGACGCCGTACTGCTCGATACCGATGGGGATCAGGGTTTTCGGGCCGATCACGCGGATGTCCGGGCAACCCAGCGCCTTGAGCGCCAGCATGTCGGAGCGGGCCACGCGCGAGTGCAGGATGTCGCCGACGATGGCCACCGACAGGTTCTCGAAGCTGCCCTTGTGCCGACGGATGGTGAGCATGTCGAGCATGCCCTGGGTCGGGTGCGCATGGCGACCGTCGCCACCGTTGATCACGGCAACTTCCGGGCACACGTGTTCGGCGATGAAGTGCGCAGCGCCAGAGTCGGAATGGCGCACCACGAACATGTCGGCGGCCATGGCCTCCAGGTTGCGCAAGGTGTCGAACAGGGTTTCGCCCTTGCTAGTCGAGGAGGTCGACACGTTCAGGCTGATCACGTCGGCCGAAAGCCGCTGGGCCGCCAGTTCGAAGGTGGTGCGGGTACGGGTGGAGTTTTCGAAGAACACGTTGCACACGGTCTTGCCGCGCAGCAGCGGGACTTTTTTCACCGCCCGGGCGCCCACTTCGAGAAAGGAGTCGGCGGTGTCGAGGATTTCGGTGAGCAGTTCGCGGGGCAAACCGTCGAGCGAGAGAAAGTGGCGCAGCTGGCCCTGGTCATTGAGCTGCAGCGGGCGCTTGGCGTCGATTGGCGTCATCGCGGGGGACTCTTAAAGGGCGGAAGCGGGGGCGAGGTCCTGGCGCTCGAGGGCGAGCGGTGCGGGTCCGGACAATTTTACCCGTTCATGGGCCGCCAGTGACAGGGTGGCACCCAGCACATTCGGGCGAATGGGCAGCTCGCCTGCGTCCAGGTCCAGCAGGCAGACCAGGGTAACGCTGGCCGGGCGGCCGTAGTCGAACAGTTCGTTCAGGGCGGCGCGGATGGTACGGCCGCTCATCAACACGTCATCCACCAGCACCAGGTGCTGGCCCTCGACCTCGAACGGCAGCTCGGAAGGGCGTACCTGCGGGTGCAGGCCGTTCTGGCTGAAGTCGTCGCGGTAGAACGAAACGTCCAGGGCACCCATGGGGCTGGCGTCGCCCATGGCTTCCTGCAGGGCTTGGGCAACCCAGACGCCGCCCGTACGGATACCGATATAGCGCGGCTCGGTGATGCCGCGGCGTGCCAGATGGGCACGCAGGTCGACCGCCATCTGCCGAATCAGCGCGGCGGGATCGGGTAGGCTCATAACAGGCTCCTCGCAAGGGTGCGCCGGTGGGTGGCCGGCAGCAGAAGTGATCAGGTATTGGCCTCCAGCCAGCCCTGCAGCAGCAGCGCAGCGGCAATGGCATCGACCGGGTTGTCGCGGTAGCTGCCGCGCTGGCCGCCCCGGGCCATGCGTTCACCTTTGGCCTCGAAGGTGGTCAGGCGCTCGTCGTGGGTATGCACGGGCAGGTTGAAACGGCCATTGAGGCGGCGGGCGAATTTCTCGGCGCGGGCGCTCATTTCGCTGGGGGTGCCGTCCATGTTCAGGGGCAGGCCGACGACGATGGCGTCAGGTTTCCACTCGGTGATCAGGCGTTCTACCTGTGCCCAGTCCGGCACACCATTCTGCGCTTTCAGGGTGCACAGTTCGCGGGCCTGGCCGGTAACGACCTGGCCCACTGCAACGCCAATCTGCTTGCTGCCATAGTCGAAACCCAGCAGCAGGCGGGGTTCGGCAGGCTGCTCGGCCATCAGGCGTGCCCCGCCTGGCTGGTGAGCAGGTGCAGGTTGATGCCCAGGCTGGCAGCGGCCGCTTCGAGGCGCAGGTCGCTGGCCAGGCCAAAGATGATTTCCGGGTCGAACGGGCAGTTGAGCCAGGCGTTGTCGGCCAGCTCGGCCTCCAGTTGGCCTGCTTCCCAGCCGGCGTACCCCAGGGTGATCAGGCTTTTTTGCGGGCCCACGCCCTCGGCGATGGCAAACAGCACGTCCTGGGAGGTGGACAACGACACGCCCTCCAGCTCGACAGTGGCCTGGTAGGTGCACTCGCTGGTGTGCAGCACGAACCCACGGTCGGTCTGCACCGGCCCGCCTTGGTAAATGGGTACCTGCAGGGTGCTGGCTGCGGGCACTTCATCCGGGCGCAACTGCTCGAGGATGTCGGCCAGGTTCAGCTCCTGGGGCCGGTTCACCACAAGCCCCATGGCCCCATGGGCGTTGTGCTCGACGATGTACGTGAGGGTCTGGGCGAAGTTCGGGTCGGCCATGTGCGGCATGGCGATCAGGAACTGGTGCTTGAGGTAGCTCGGCGTGAGGGTCTTCATGGGGGGTAGTGTGGCGCCAGGCAGCGAGGCTGGCAAGGTGCTGCCGTGAAGAGGCAGCACCTGGTTTCAACCTGCGCATCCCTGCAATCATCCGTCAATAAATCAATTTGCCCTCCGCGTTCAGGTCAATTGACACCTTTTCTTTGGAGGGGTGACCCACCAAGTCGAAAGTCGCGGAAACCTTGATGATTGTTTTACGGCTGCCACCAATGTTGTCTTCGCTGGGTTCAAACTTTACGTTGGCGTTGCCTTGCTGCGCTTGATCGAAGTACACGATCGCGAAGCCGTACTTCTCTCGAAACCACTGGCCCCAGCCGAGCGCTACCATGATGTCTGCGTTGGGCGAAGTGGTGACGTCAGCACGCCCTGATCGAAGGTTACGGAAAAGTATTTGCAATGCTGGGAAATCACCTTCTTTGTTGACAGGCAAATGGTCATCGTAGACACAGGTAAGCAGTGCCGTTCTATCGGCTGCTAACGCATGAAATGCGCCTTTGACAGACGTGTACTGGATTATTTCATCGCCTCGCTTCACGTGAACCTGTGTGTTTACGGTCGTCGTGAGTATATCGGCGCTGAGGGAGTGGCCTTCGGCTTTTGATAAATCTTCCCATAAGCTGTGCGCTTTTTTTTGGAATTGCTCTTCGAATTGCGCTTGGGGTGATGGGCTGTTCATGGCGTGTAACTCCTCGCGGTTAGATGTACCGCAATTGCACGTCGCTTTCGCTGCAGTCACAACTGGCAAAACTGCTAGATAACCTGCGCCTGGTTCAGGCATCAGTTGCTGGAAAGCCGGTCCCCACGGGCAAAGCGCCAAGTGCGGATGATCTCCAGCCGGTCGTATTCAGCCAGGTCCCCGGTAAACGGCGCAAACGGTGCCGCCAGGCGCACGATGCGCTGCGCTGCCTGATCGAGCACGGGCTGCCCGGACGACTCAAGCACCAGCACTTCGTACAGCGAGCCGTCGCGGTTGATCGAAACCATCATGCGCAGGTTGCCGTAGATCTGCTGCCGACGCGCTTCGTCGGGGTAGTTGAGGTTGCCCACCCGTTCCACCTTCTTGCGCCACTCCTCCTTGTACCAGGCGCCCTTGTCGCGCATGGTGGAGGCAGCATTGAGCCGGTGAATGCGCGGGCGTTTGGCATACAGCTGCTGTTCGTTGGCAAGCTCCGCCTCCAGGCTGGCGATCTGGCTGGACAACTGCGAACTGTCGAACGCTGGAGCCGGCGCTGCCTTGGGCTGGGGTTTGCTTTCCTTGGGCTTGGGCTCGACCTTCTGCGGCTTGGCGGCCTTGGTGGCCACCGCAGATTTTTGCGGCTTGGGCGGTGGCGCCACGTCCGGCCTGGCGGCCGGGGGCGGGGTGATCTTGTTGATCTTGCTGTCCTGGAAAGGGGCAAGTTCGGTGGTCTTGGGCACCGCTTTCTTGTCCAGCGTACCGCTGCCCTGCTGGTTGTCCTGGGCCTGGAAATCCGCCTTTTGCGGCGGCTTCTCGCTTTTGAAGGTGGCCAGGGTGATATCCATGGTGTGGCTGACCTGTGCGGGCTTGACCACGCTGAAACCCACGCCAAGGATCAACGCCAGGTGCACGAGCGCAGCCAGGAACAGGGTAAAGCCCAGGCGGTCCACCGGGCGTACGCGCGGCGGCAGCAGGTCGGCAGGGAGGTCAGCGGGCAGCGTCATCGGTTATCCACGGTCAGCGTCAAGCTTGAGCCACGCCTGTGCAGGTGAGTGGCTCCCGGCGAGCGGCTGCGCATCATACCGCACTCGGCGCGTGTACTTCGTGCCCGCGGTCAGCGGGCCTTGAGCTGGCGATCAATGGCGTCCATCAGCTGGCCGCCGATGTCGGTGTTGTAGGCCGCGTCGATTTCGCGAATGCAGGTAGGGCTGGTGACGTTGATTTCGGTGAGCGAGTCGCCAATCACGTCCAGACCCACGAACAGCAGGCCCTTTTCACGCAGCACCGGGCCCACCTGAGCCGCGATCCAGCGGTCGCGCTCGGTCAGCGGGCGCGCCTCGCCACGCCCGCCCGCAGCCAGGTTCCCCCGGGTTTCACCACTGGCCGGGATGCGTGCCAGGCAATAAGGCACCGGCTCGCCATCGATCATCAGGATGCGCTTGTCGCCATCGACGATCTGCGGCAGGTAGGCCTGCGCCATGATCTGCTGGGCACCGTGCTGGGTGAGGGTTTCGAGGATCACCGACAGGTTCGGGTCGCCCTGGCGGTGGCGGAACACCGAAGCGCCGCCCATGCCATCGAGCGGTTTGAGGATCACGTCGCCATGGGTGGCGGCGAACTGACGCAGAATGTCGGCGCGCCGGCTTACCAGGGTTGGCGCCATGCACTGCGGGAACTGGGTGGCGAACAGCTTCTCGTTGCAGTCGCGCAGGCTCTGCGGGCGGTTGACCACCAGCACGCCTTCACGCTCGGCCTGCTCCAGCAGGTAGGTGCTGTAGACGAACTCCATGTCGAAGGGCGGGTCCTTGCGCATCAGGATCACGTCCAGGTCGGCCAGGGCGCTGTCCTGCTCTTCGCCCAGCTCGAACCAGCGGGACGGGTCGGCGAATACCTTCAGCGGGCGCATCTGCGCGCGGGCCTGGCCGGCACCCAGGTAAAGGTCGGGCTGTTCCATGTAGAACAAGCTCCAGCCGCGCGCCTGGGCAGCCAGCAGCATGGCCAGCGAACTGTCCTTTTTGTAGGAGATGGACGCGATGGGGTCCATGACAATGCCGAGGCGAACGCTCATGGGGTGGTTCCTCTTGGCGGCGCGCTGCCGCGATGGATCGAAAGAAAAGTGGCTCAGGGTGGCGCTGCCGACGCCGCCGGTCAAGGGGCATGGCAGATGGAACGGGGCTGCGTACTGTGCTAAAAATGCAGCTGCAAGCCTTGAGCTACAAGCCTCAAGCGACGAGCATCCCTGCTCCGGGCCGCCATTGTGGTGGCGCACGCGTGCAACTTGCAGCTAATTCCCACGGGTAGGCGTTTATGGAACAACCCCTGAAGGTGATGGTGATCGACGATTCGCGCACGATCCGCCGCACCGCGCAGATGTTGCTCGGCGAGGTGGGCTGCGAGGTGATTACCGCCAGCGATGGTTTCGACGCCATGGCCAAGATCGTCGATCACCGGCCGGACATCATCTTCGTCGACGTGCTGATGCCACGGCTTGACGGCTACCAGACCTGCGCCGTGATCAAGCACAACAGCATCTTCAAGGACGTCCCGGTCATCTTGCTGTCGTCCCGTGACGGCCTGTTCGACAAGGCCCGCGGCCGGGTGGTCGGGTCCGATCAGTTCCTGACCAAGCCGTTCAGCAAGGACGAACTGCTCGAGGCGATCCGTGCCCACGTGCCCGGGTTCGCCGTGGAGCAACCTGCCACAGACCCACAACACGCACCCTGACCGCGCCCAGCCATGGCACGGTCTTATTTTTCTGATGGGGAGCCAGCATGGCCCGAGTTCTGATTGTCGACGACTCGCCGACAGAGATGTACCGCTTGACCGAGTGGCTTGAAAAACACGGCCACCAGGTGCTCAAGGCCAACAATGGTGCCGACGGCGTGGCCTTGGCCAGGCAAGACAAGCCCGACGCGGTGCTGATGGACATCGTCATGCCTGGCATGAACGGCTTCCAGGCGACCCGCCAGCTCAGCAAGGACCCGGTAACCTGCGGCATTCCGGTGATCGTGGTGACCACCAAGGACCAGGAAACCGACCGCATCTGGGCAACCCGGCAGGGCGCCCGCGACTTCCTGATAAAACCGGTGGAAGAGGATGCGCTGATCGCCAAGCTTCAAGAAGTGCTGGGCGCTTGACCACCCGCCCGCAGGGCGCGTCGCTGACCGCCTTCGAGCTGTTGCTGGACATCGACCGGCGTTGCCGCCTGCTGGTCGCCGACCAGCCCGCCCAAGGCACCCGCCTGCAGCAATGGAGCGGCATCGGTTTTCGCATTGCCGGGCAGTGGTTCGTGGCGCCCATGGGTGAAGTGGCCGAAGTGCTGCGCGAGCCCCGCAGCAGCCGCGTGCCAGGGGTGCAGCCGTGGGTGTGTGGCGTGGCCAACCTGCGCGGCCGGCTGTTGCCGGTGATGGACCTGGGCCGCTTTCTGGGGTTGGGCCACGCTACGGCGGGCAAGCAGCGGCGGGTGCTTGTGCTGGACCATGAAGACCTGTTCGCCGGCCTGCTGGTGGACGAGGTACTCGGCCTGCAGCACTTTGCCCTGGACAGCCTGCAACTGGCGCCGCCGTTCCCCTTGGCCGAAACGGCCGCCCCCTTCGTGCAAGGGCATTTTCACCGCGCACGTGACTGGGCAATCTTCAGCCCCTTCGCCCTGGCCCAGGCGCCGGGCTTTCTCGATGTGGCGTTATAGGACGTGCGAACGTGAACAACCCAGCTACCCCGGTCACCGCCACCACCGTGACGCCCCGCACGCGCAGCATCGCGCAGATCACCGTGCTGTTCCTGATCCTGATCCTGTCGATCATCCTGCTGTTCGCCAATTTCGCCTACCTCAACACCCAGTCCAACTACGACAAGCAGTACATCGGCCACGCAGGCGAGCTGCGGGTGCTGTCCCAGCGCATTGCCAAGAATGCGACCGAAGCGGCGACCGGCAAGGCGCTGGCGTTCCGCTTGCTGTCCGACGCGCGCAACGACTTCGAGCGGCGCTGGGGCTACCTGCGCCACGGCGACAAGGCTACCGGGCTTCCGCCCGCGCCACCCCAAGTGCGCGACGAAATGGAGGCGGTGCGTGACGACTGGGAAAACCTGCGCAAGAGCACCGACACCATCCTGGCCAGCGAGCAGACCGTGCTGTCGTTGCACCAGGTGGCGGCAACGCTTGCCGAAACGGTGCCGCAGTTGCAGGTGGAGTACGAGAAGGTGGTCGAAATCCTGCTGAAAAGCGGCGCGCCTGCCAGCCAGGTTGCCGTTGCCCAGCGCCAGTTGCTGCTGGCCGAGCGCATATTGGGTTCGGTGAACACGGTGCTTGCCGGTGACGACGCTGCAGCCCAGGCGGCGGACGCGTTCGGCCGCGATGCCGGCCGCTTCGGCCAGGTGCTCGAGGGCATGCTCAAAGGCGATGCCAGCATCGATGTGACCCGGGTCGAGGATGCCGATGCCCGTGCCCGCCTGGCCGATATCGCCGAGCTGTTCCAGTTCGTAGCAGGCTCGGTGGACGAAATTCTTGAAACCTCGCCTGAGCTGTTCAAGGTGCGTGAGGCTGCCGGGAATATCTTCAGCCTGTCGCAAACCCTGCTGGACGAAGCTTCGCACCTGGCCAACGGGTTCGAGAACCTGGCCAGCGGCCGTACCCTGGATACCGTTGGCGGTTATGCCCTGGGCCTGCTGGCGCTGGCGTCGATCATCCTGATCGGCCTGGTGATGGTGCGCACCACCAACCGGCAGCTGCGCGAGACGGCTGAAAAGAACGAACGCAACCAGCAGGCGATCATGCGCCTGCTGGACGAAATCGAGGAACTGGCCGACGGCGACCTCACCGTCAACGTCTCGGTAACCGAGGACTTCACCGGCGCCATTGCCGACTCGATCAACTACTCCGTGGACCAGCTGCGCGACCTGGTCGCTACCATCAACCACAGCGCGGTCCAGGTGGCAGCGGCGGTGCAGGATACCCAGAACACCGCACGGCAGCTGGCCAAGGCCTCCGAGCAGCAGGCCGAGCAGATCAGCGAAGCGTCCGAGGCGGTAGGTGACATGGTTGAATCCATCGACCGGGTGTCGGCCCATGCCTACGAGTCGGCCAAGGTCGCCGAGCGCTCGGTGGCCATCGCCAACAAGGGCAACGAGGTGGTGCACAACACCATCGACGGCATGAACAACATCCGTGAGCAGATCCAGGACACGGCCAAGCGCATCAAGCGACTGCGTGAGTCCTCCCAGGAAATTGGCGACATCGTCAGCCTGATCGACGACATTGCCGACCAGACCAACATCCTGGCCCTCAACGCTGCCATTCAGGCTTCCCTGGCCGGCGAGGCCGGGCGCGGGTTTGCCGTGGTCGCCGACGAGGTGCAGCGCCTGGCCGAACGCTCCTCTTCGGCCACCCGGCAGATCGAGGCCCTGGTGCGCACCATTCAGGCCGACACCAACGAAGCCGTCATCTCCATGGAGCAGACCACTGCCGAGGTGGTGCGCGGTGCCCGCCTGGCCCAGGACGCCGGGGTGGCGCTGGCCGAGATCGAAGGCGTGTCGCAGAACCTCGCCGACCTTATCCACAGCATCTCCGACGCAGCCCAGTTGCAGACGTCTTCGGCCGGGCAGATATCCCATACCATGGCGGTGATCCAGCAGATTACCGCGCAAACCTCCGCAGGCTCCGGTGCGACCGCCGACAGCATCCGCCACCTGGCGCGCATGGCCAGCGAAATGCGCCGGTCGGTGTCGGGCTTCACGCTGCCGCCGCCTGCCGAGCCCCAGTGAGGATGCCCATGCCCATGTCTGGTGCTGCTGCAAGCCCGGCCCGTCACGATACGGTGGCGCTGGCCTGGGCCAAGCCTGCCCTGCTTGACTGCCTGGGGCAGGCACGCCAGGCGCTGGAACGCTTTGCCGGCGAACCCGGGGACCTGTCCATGCTGGCTTTCGTGGTGGACAACCTGCACCAGGTGCATGGCTGCCTGCACATGCTCGAACTGCCCGGTGCAACCCGCCTGGCCGAAGAGCTGGAGCTGCTCGCCAGGGCGCTTGCCGACGGCCAGGTCAGCCCACGCGGGGACTGCCTGGGTGTGTTGTTCCGCGGCCTGGAGCAACTGCCGTCGTACCTGGAGCGGCTACGGGGTGCGCGCCACGACCTGCCGTTGGTGATGATACCGCTGCTCAACCAGCTGCGCGCCTGCCGGGGCGCAGAGCCTGTGGCCCAAGGCAGCCTGATCGACGGCGCCGCGCAGCGGTTCGCCGGGCCCGACGACCTCGCCAACCTCGACCTGTCGTTGGCTAACTGGCGCGACCAGGTGCAGGCCGGGCCGGGGCGCGATGCGCTGCGTTCGGTGGTAAGCGCGCTGTGTGACGACCTGATGCGCATCAAGGAGCGCCTGGACCAGTTCGTGCGCAGCGACCGTGAGCACAGCGAACAGCTCGACGGGTTGCTGGCGCCGCTGCGCCACGTTGCCGATACCCTGGCCGTGCTGGGTTTTCAGCAGCCTCGGCGGGTGATCATCGACCAGGTGCTGGCGTTGCAGGGCCTGGCCCAGGGCGGGCAAGCGGCGGACGACAGTGTATTGATGGATGTGGCCGGCGCGTTGCTGTATGTCGAGGCCAGCCTGAACGGCATGGTCGGGCCCCTGGAAGAAAGCGGCCACGGCGGCCTGCCAGGTTCAGACTTGGCCGAGATCCGTCAGGTGGTGTTTGAAGAGTCGCTGAACGTGCTGCAGCAGGCCAAGGACCTGATCGGTGATTGCCTGGAATCGGGTTGGCCGCGGCAGCGCCTGCAGGCCCTGCCGGGGTTGCTGCAGCAGGTGCGGGGCGCCTTGGCGATGCTGATGTTGCCGGCTGCCGCCGAACTGTTCGAAGGGAGCGCCAGCTACGTGCAAGGCTGGTTGCAGCACCTGGAGGCCGAGCCCCCTGCCGACGAGCTGGCGCAGCTGGCCGATGCCCTGAGCGCTGCCGAGGGCTACCTGCAATGGCGCGTGGCCGACCCCCTGGCCGACGGCCAGCCCTTCATCGACATGGCGCGCGCCAGCCTGGCCGCCCTGGGTGTGCACTGCAAGCAAGCCCAGGATGCCCCTGTTGGCCGTGTTGACGGCGATGGCGTGGACGATGAGCTGCGCGAGGTGTTTCTTGAGGAAGCCGGTGAACTGCTGCCGGAAATCGAGCGGCACTGGCTGCGCTGGCGTGCCGACAACCAGCAGCGGCAAACCTTGCTGGACATGCGCCGGGCGTTGCACACGCTCAAGGGCAGCGGCCGCATGGTGCATGCCGAGGCAATTGCCGAGCTGGCCTGGGGGGCCGAGCACCTGCTCAACCGCGTACTGGAAGGCCGTGGCGTGCTGGGGTCGGAAAGCCAGCTGGCGATGCAGCAGGCGTTCGTTCACTTGCCGGACCTGCTGGCCGACTTTGCTGCGGGCCAGTTGCCGCAACTGACCGAGATCGAGCAGCTGGCCGGGCGCCTGCACGCCCTGGCTGAAGGCAAGGCTGCCGGGGTGGCCAAGGTCGATGGGCTGGACCCGCAGTTGCTCGAGATCTTCCGCAGCGAAGCCCAGGGCCACCTGGCCAGCATTGAAAGTTTTCTTCACAGCGCAGTGGGCCCCGAGGTGCCGGTCAGCGATGCCTTGCAGCGGGCCTTGCATACGCTCAAGGGCAGCGCTGCCATGGCCGGGGTGATGCCCGTGGCCGAGCTGGCCACGGCTTTCGACCGGCTTGTACGTGAATACAAAGGCCACCAATTGCCCTTGCAGGCCGCCGAGGTTGAATGGCTGCACGCGGCCCACGGCCTGTTTCTGCAGGCCCTGGCGCAACTGGGCAGCAGCCCCCTGGCACCCTTGCCGGGCGCTACCGCGCTGATCGAGCAGGTGGGCGTGGCGGTGGACGAACGCCTGGCTGGCGCCCAGGCCAGCTTGCCGACCACGCGGCGACGTGCCCGTGACCCGCAGGCGGTAGCCGCGTTTCTGAGCCAGGCCATGGACAGCCTGATGGATGCCGAAGCGCTGTTGTCAGGCTGGCAGCAACAGCCCGGCCAGCGAGACGGGCTCGAAACCCTGCTGGACGAAATGACCCAGCTTGGCCATGCCGCACACCAGGCCGACCTGTGGCAGGTGGACGAGGTGTGCGAGGCGCTGCTCGACCTTTATGGCGCCGTGGAGGAGGGCAGCCTGCCGGCCGACCCGCGCTTCTTCGCCCAGGCGCATCAGGCCCACGAAGCGTTGCTCGACATGCTGGACGAACTGGCGGCCGGCCAGGACGTGGTCGCCCGCCTGGAGCTGGTGCAAAGCCTGCGTGACCTGCTGGGCGAAGGCCTGGCGCCGGATGCCACCGGCCTGGTCGGCCTGGACACGGTCACCCCCTTGCACTCGGACATGGACCTGAGCGATGCCCTCGGCCTTGGGCAGGTGCCTGCGCCGGTACTGGCTGAGCCATCGCAGTTGCCGCCTCAGGGCCCAGATAACCCCGGCGAAGAGTTGCTCGAGGTATTTCTCGAAGAAAGCTCGGATATCGTCGAGAGTGCCGCCGCCGCACTGGCCCGCTGGCAGGCGGACCCGCGCAACAGTGCCGAGGTGGACAACCTGATGCGCGACCTGCACACCCTCAAGGGTGTTGCGCGCATGGTCGAGATCGGCCCCATCGGTGACCTGGCCCATGAACTGGAGTTTCTGTACGAGCTGCTGGCCGCAGGCCGCCTGCCACCTGGCGGGGCATTGTTCGCCCTGTTGCAAAATTGCCATGATCGCCTGGCGCAGATGCTTGACGCCGTGCGCCTTGGTCAGCCGCTGCATGCCGCCACGGCACTCATCGATTACATCCGCAATTTCAGCAGTGCCGCCCTGGCCGACAACGCAGCACGCCAGGGGCCGGTTGAAGCGTTGAGCAGCGAGGGGCCCGCGCTTGCCCCGGAGCGCGCGCCGGGCGACATGGTCAAGGTCGATGCCGAGCTGCTGGACGACCTGGGCAACCTGGCCGGTGAGCACTCCGTCATTCGTGGGCGTATCGAGCAGCAAGTGAACGATGCCCAGTTCACCCTCAACGAAATGGAAACCACCCTGGAGCGTATGCGCGACCAGCTGTTGCGGCTGGATATCGAAACCCAGGGGCGTATTTCCAGCCGTCAGCAGCTTGAAAGCGACATCTATGACGACTTCGACCCACTGGAAATGGACCGCCATTCGCAGTTGCAGCAGCTGTCCCGGGCCTTGTTCGAATCCGCCTCCGACTTGCTGGACCTCAAGGAAACCATGGCCCAGCGTGCCCAGGAAGCCTACGGGCTGTTGCAGCAGCAGGCGCGGGTGAACAGCCAGTTGCAGGAGGGCCTCACCGCCACCCTGATGGTGCCGTTCGAGCGCCTGGTGCCGCGCTTGCAGCGGGTGGTGCGGCAGGTGGCGAGCGAGCTGGGCAAGCACGTGGAACTGGTGGTGGGCAATGCCGAGGGCGAACTGGACCGCAGTGTGCTCGAGCGCATGGTGGCGCCGCTGGAGCACATGCTGCGCAATGCCGTGGACCACGGCCTGGAAAGCCGGGCAGCCCGTCTGGCAGCCGGCAAGCCTGAGCAGGGCACCATTCACCTGAACCTGCTGCACGAAGGCGCCGACATTGTCATCGAGATGACCGATGACGGCGCCGGCGTGCCCTTGGAAGCCGTACGGCTCAAGGCGATCAAACGTGGCCTGCTCGACCCGCAGGCACAGTTGAGCGACCACGAGATCCTGCAGTTCATCCTGCGGCCCGGTTTTTCCACCGCCGAGAAAATCACGCAGATTTCCGGGCGCGGGCTGGGCATGGATGTGGTGCACGAGGAGGTCAAGCAACTGGGTGGCTCGATGAGCATCGAATCGGCGCCGGGCAAAGGCGCGCGGTTTCTGATCCGCCTGCCGTTCACCGTGTCGATCAACCGTGCGCTGATGGTGCATTTGGGCGATGAGCAGTACGCCATCCCGCTCAACACCATCGAGGGCATCGTGCGCGTACCGCCCGCCGAGCTGGCAGCGTGCTACGAGCAAGAACCGCCACAGTATGTGTACGCCGGCCACGAGTACCAGCTGCGTTACCTGGGTGAACTGCTGCAGGGCGGTGCACGCCCGGCCCTGCTGGGGCAGAGCGTGCCGTTGCCGGTGCTGCTGGTGCATTCCCAGGAGCAGTCGTTCGCGATCCAGGTCGACAGCCTGTCGCCCAGCCGCGAGATCGTGGTCAAGAGCCTGGGGCCGCAGTTTGCTGCGGTCGCCGGCCTTTCCGGGGCGACATTGCTGGGCGATGGCAGGGTGGTGCTGATTCTGGACCTGCTTGGCCAGTTGCGCGGCCAGCAGCGGCGCCTGGCGCGGCTGCCGGGTGGCGTACCGCAGTTGCAGTTGCTGGGCCCGGCACCGCGCAAGGCCTTGCTGGTGATGGTGGTGGACGACTCGGTGACCGTGCGCAAGGTCACCAGCCGCCTGCTCGAGCGCCATGGCATGAGTGTGATCACCGCCAAGGACGGCGTGGACGCCATGGCCCTGCTTGAAGAGCATCGCCCCGACGTGCTGCTGCTGGACATCGAAATGCCGCGCATGGACGGTTTCGAGGTGGCCACCCGCATTCGGCGTGACGAACGCATGCAACAATTGCCCATCATCATGATCACCTCGCGTACCGGCCAAAAGCACCGCGACCGTGCCATGGCCATCGGCGTCAACGAGTACCTGGGCAAGCCGTATCAGGAGTCGCTGCTGCTGCAAAGCATTGCCCACTGGAGCCAGCCCCATGCTTGAATTGATCGCCGGGCAACGCAGCAGCCTGACCGGCCTGCTGCTGACCCTGGGTGACCGCACCCTGGTGCTGCCCAACGTGGCGGTGGCGGAACTGAGCGGGCAGCGCAACCTGGTGTGCCAGCGTGGCGACCCGCCCTGGCACCTGGGCTGGGTGAACTGGCGTCAGCAGCGGCTGCCGCTGATTGGCTTCGAGGCCGCATGCGGCACCGAGACCCCATGTGGCGACCGTGCACGCGTGGTGGTGCTCAATGCTCTGGGCGACACGGGCCTGCGCTACCTGGCATTGCTGCTGCAGGGCATCCCGCGCTCGTGCAAGCTCGACAGCCAGCTCAACTACGTGGATGTACCGTTGAGCCCGCTGGAACTGGCAGCCGTGCAGGTGGGCGACCAGGTTGCCCGGGTACCCGACCTGGTAGGGCTGGAGCGCCTGGTACGTGATGCCCAGCGCAGCGGCAAGCTAGGTCGGTCCAGTAGCCTGGATGACTGAGCGACCCGCTTGGCGCATGAAACTTGCCGCTTGATGAAAGGTCTTCTAGCACATGTATTACGGTGAACGTTTCAATGCCTGGACCCACCTGGTGGGTGCGGTTCTGGCCTGTATCGGTGCCATCTGGCTGATCGTCAGCGCGGGGCTGCAAGGCGACCCGTGGAAGATCGTCAGCTTCTCGATCTACGGCGGCACGCTGCTGCTGCTGTACAGCATCTCCACCCTTTACCACAGCACCCGTGGGCGGGCGAAGGTGATCATGCGCAAGCTCGATCACCTGTCCATCTACCTGCTGATTGCCGGCAGTTACACACCGTTCTGCCTGGTGAGCCTGCGTGGCCCCTGGGGCTGGAGCCTGTTTGGCGTGGTGTGGGGGCTGGCCGTGCTGGGCATGTTGCAGGAGATCAAGCCACGCTCCGAAGCGCGGGTACTGTCCATCATCATTTACGCGGTGATGGGCTGGATCGTGCTGGTGGCGGTCAACCCGCTGCTGCATACGCTGGGCAGCGCCGGGTTTGCCTGGCTGGCCGCAGGCGGGGTGTTCTATACCGTGGGTATCATCTTCTTCGCCTTCGACCGGCGCTTCCGCCACTGGCACGGCATCTGGCACCTGTTCGTGATCGCCGGCAGCCTCATGCACTTCGTGGCGGTTTCGTTCTACGTGCGTTAGAAGTCGCCCCACAGTTGCTGCGCCACGGCCAGTGCCACCACCGGAGCGGTTTCGGTGCGCAGCACACGCGGCCCAAGGCGTGCGGCCTGGAAACCGGCCGCCTTTGCCTGCTCGACTTCGTGGTCGTTCAGGCCGCCCTCTGGGCCGATCAGGAAGGCCAGGGTAGCGGGCCTGGCATGGCTTGCGAGTGGTTCGGCCACCGGGTGCAACACCAGCTTGAGGTCGGCTGTGGTGTTGGCCAGCCACTCTGCAAGCGTCTGAGGGGGGTGAATGACAGGTAGCGTGGAGCGCCCGCATTGCTCGCAGGCGCTGATCGCCACCTGGCGCCAGTGAGCCAGGCGCTTGTCGGCACGTTCGTCCTTCAGGCGCACTTCGCAGCGTTCGCTGACAATCGGTGTGATCTGGCTGACACCCAGTTCGGTGGCCTTCTGGATCGCCCAGTCCATGCGTTCACCCCGTGACAGGCCCTGGCCCAGGTGAACCTGCAAGGGGGAGTCGGCCTGGCCTGCAACGGCCTGGTCCAGGGTGACGCGCACGGTCTTCTTGCCCACTTCCAGCAGCTGCCCGCGGTACTCCTGGCCGCTGCCATCGAACAATTGCACGGCATCGCCGGGGGCCATGCGCAGTACGCGGCCAATGTAGTGGGCCTGGGCTTCGGGCAGGTCGTGCTCGCCGATGCTCAGGGGGGCGTCGATGAAGAAGCGGGACAATCTCATGGGTCAGGCTCTGATGAAAGGGGCACAGGGCGGGTGGCGGAGGAGGGCATTGCCCCCGAGCGCTGTCAGCCGGGGTCGCGGAAGTCGGGATGGAAGTTGCTCGGTACGGCAACGCTGACGCTGTCGCGGGTGGCAATGTCGATGCCTTCGCTGGCCACTTCCGCCAGGAAGTCGATCTGCTCTGGCGTGATCACGTACGGTGGCAGGAAGTACACCACGCTGCCCAATGGGCGCAGCAGGGCGCCGCGGGTCAGTGCATGCTCGAACACCTTCAGGCCACGGCGCTGCTGCCACGGGTAGGCGACCTTGCCGGCCTTGTCCTGGACCATTTCGATGGCCAGTGCCATGCCGGTCTGGCGTATCTCCGCCACATGCTTGTGGTCGGCGAGGTGCGCCGTGGCCGTGGCCATGCGCTTGGCCAGGGGCTTGTTGGCTTCGATCACGTTGTCCTGTTCGAAGATATCCAGGGTGGCCAGGGCCGCTGCACAGGCCAGCGGGTTGCCGGTGTAGCTGTGCGAGTGCAGGAACGCGCGCAGGGTCGAGTAGTCGTCGTAGAACGCCTGGTACACCTTGTCGGTGGTCAGGCAGGCAGCCAGCGGCAGGTAACCGCCGGTCAGGGCCTTGGACAGGCACAGGAAGTCGGGGCGGATGCCGGCCTGTTCACACGCGAACATGCTGCCGGTGCGGCCAAAGCCGACGGCGATCTCGTCATGGATCAGGTGCACGTCGTAGCGGTCGCAGGCTTCGCGCAGCAGTTTGAGGTACACCGGGTGGTACATGCGCATGCCGCCCGCGCCCTGGATCAGCGGCTCGATGATCACCGCGCTGATCGTGGCGTGGTGCTCGGCCAGGGTCTGTTCCATGACGGCGAACAGGGTGCGGGAGTGTTCTTCCCAGCTGACGCCCTCGGGGCGCAGGTAGCAATCGGGGCTCGGCACCTTGAGGGTATCGAGCAACAAAGCCTTGTAGGTTTCGGTGAACAGCGGCACATCACCTACCGACATGGCGGCAATGGTTTCGCCGTGGTAGCTGTTGGTGAGGGTGACGAAGCGCTTTTTGTCCGGTTTGCCGACGTTCTGCCAGTAATGGAAGCTCATCTTCAGC
Organism: Pseudomonas sp. NBRC 111119; assembly: GCF_001320125.1. Classification (NCBI taxonomy): domain Bacteria; kingdom Pseudomonadati; phylum Pseudomonadota; class Gammaproteobacteria; order Pseudomonadales; family Pseudomonadaceae; genus Pseudomonas; species Pseudomonas sp. NBRC 111119. The sequence goes on along the minus strand of NZ_BCAV01000004.1, from coordinate 39,540 downwards.
GCCACTTCGATGCACGACGAACCGTTGTCACCGTAGAACACCCGGTCGAGCCCGGCCGGGGTCATGGCCACCAGGCGCTCGGACAGCTCGATCACCGGCTGGTGGCTGAAGCCCGCCAGAATCACATGCTCCAGCTGGTCCACCTGGTCCTTGATGCGCTGGTTGATACGCGGGTTGGCGTGGCCGAACACGTTCACCCACCAGCTGCTCACCGCATCCAGGTAGCGCTTGCCCTCGAAGTCTTCCAGCCATACGCCTTCGCCGCGCTTGATCGGTATCAGGGGCAGGTGCTCGTGGTCTTTCATCTGCGTGCAGGGGTGCCACAACACCTTGAGGTCGCGTTGCATCCACTGATCGTTGAGGCCCATGGGCACTTCTCCTGGTTTGCGGCGTGGTTCGGCGGGTAAGCCTAAGCAAAGGCGCGGTGCAGGACAACCCGGCAGAAAAAGTGATTTACCTGAAGCACTTGATGTCACCACGCTGGCAGGCCTTGCGGCGCTGACGTATTCTAGCGCCTCTCTCGGGGCATTCCGCCTCTCCCCGTTTTTTGTAACCCCTGACTCGGAGTTTGCCGATATGGCTGCTGCTTGGGTGCGCCTGTGCGCGCTGGTATTGATTGGTGTGTCCAGCGGCGCCGCGCTGGCGAGTGACAAGACGCCCACGGCGATTGTGGTGGGCGGCGGTATGGCGGGCCTCACGGCCGCTTACGAGTTGCAGAACAAAGGCTGGCAGGTGACTGTGCTGGAAGCCAAGCCTGGCATGGGCGGGCGTTCGGGCCTGGCCACCAGCGAATGGATCGGCAATACCAAGGCGCAGCCGGTACTGAACCAGTACCTGGACCGCTTCAAGCTCGACACGTTGCCCGCGCCCGAGTTTGTCCGTAACCCTGGCTACTTGATCGATGGCGAATATTTCAGTGCCGCCGACCTTGCCGTGAAGCAGCCGGCCACCGCCGAGGCGCTCAAGCGCTACGAAAAAACCGTCGATGACCTGGCGCGCTCCATCGACGACCCGCTGAAGCCACAGGCGACCAGCACGCTGTTCGCCCTGGACCAGATCACCGTGTCTTCCTGGCTGGACAAGCTGCAGTTGCCCGCCACCGCCCGCCAGCTGGTCAACCAGCAGATCCGTACCCGTTACGACGAGCCGTCGCGCCTGTCGCTGCTGTACTTCGCCCAGCAGAACCGCGTGTACCGTGATGTGAGCGACCGCGACCTGCGCGCGGCACGCCTGCCAGGCGGCAGCCCGGTACTGGCCCAGGCTTTCGTCAAGCAACTGAAAACCATCAAGACCAGCTCGCCAGTCACCGCCATCGTGCAGGACAAGGACGGCGTCACCGTGAAGGTGGGCAGCGTGGGCTACCGTGCCGACTACCTGGTGATGGCCGTGCCGCTGCGTGCCTTGGCCAAGATCCAGATGACCCCCGGCCTGGACAACCAGCACCTGGCGGCGATCAAGGGCACCAACTACGGCTGGCGCGACCAGCTGATGCTCAAATTCAAGAAGCCGGTGTGGGAAAGCCGCGCGCGCATGTCGGGCGAAATCTACAGCAACACTGGCCTGGGCATGCTGTGGATCGAGCCGGCCCTGAAAGGCGGTGCCAACGTGGTGATCAACCTGTCGGGTGACAATGCCCGCCTGTTGCAGGCCTTCGGCGACAAGCAGATGGCCGACCAGGTGCTGATCCGCCTGCATGCCTTCTACCCGCAGGCCCGTGGCGCCTTTACCGGGTACGAAGTGAAGCGCTACAGCGCAGATGTGGGTACCGGCGGCGCGTACCTGGCCTATGGCCCGGGCCAGATCAGCAAGTACTGGCGGCTGTGGGAGCGCCCGGTGCAGCGCGTAGCGTTTGCCGGTGAGCATACCGATGCGTTGTACCCTGGCACCCTGGAAGGTGCCCTGCGCAGCGGCCAGCGGGCCGCCAGCCAGGTGCAGGACCTGTTGGCCGGCAAGTCGTTCGACCCGGTCAAGGCTGCGCCAGTGGCCGCCACGGCGGCTGCCGGTGCTGCTGCAGCCAAGCAGGGCAAGGGTGGGTTCTTCTCCAACCTGTTCGGTGGCTCCTCCGACAAGGCCGATGCAGCGGACAAGGCGCCGGCCAACGCAGACGCAAAACCTGCTGACAAGGCCGAGCAGGGCAAGCCAGGCTTCTTCTCGCGGCTGTTCGGCGGTGGCGACAAAGCACCCGAGCCAGCTGCCAAGGCGGATGAAGTAGCGCCAGCGCCGGCTCCAGCCCCTGAGGCTGCGCCAGCACCTGCCCCTGCGCCCGCGCAGCCGGCGCCCGCACCGGTGGCCAAGCCCGCGCCTGCCAAGCCAGCTGCGGCCAAGCCTGCCACAAGCAAGCCGGCGCCCGCCAAGCACACCCCTGCCCACAAGCCGGCCCACAAGCCTGCTGACGCCAAAAAGGCCCCCGCCAAGGCAGCACCTGCGAAGAAAGCAGTGACTGATACCCAGGCCAAAGCGGGCTGACCTGCAGACAGCGCCGGTGCCATCGCCCATGAGCGGCGATGGGCCGGCGCTGGCAGCCGTCATTCAACGCCTTCCGTTAACGTTTCCTTAATAACGGCTCGTAACAATTGCTATCGGATTTCTCGATAATCCATAGCAATTTTTTCCGCTTTTATTCGATACGTTTCGCGCTAGTCTGTGCACAGCTTTCACGGGGAAGTAGGTCATCATGCAACTGCGCAATTCACCTTCACGCTACGGCGTTGTCAGTATGGTCATGCATTGGGGCGTGGCGCTCACCGTTTTCGGGTTGTTCGGTCTGGGCCTCTGGATGGTCGGCCTCGACTACTACAGCCCGTGGCGCAAGGCAGGCCCTGACCTGCACAAGAGCATCGGCCTGGTGTTGTTGGCCGTCATGCTGCTGCGGGTACTGTGGCGCTTCATCAGCCCGCCGCCACCGGCACCTGCCAGCCACGGCCCGCACACGCGGGTGGCTGCAAAGCTTGGGCATCTGGGCCTGTACCTGGGGTTGTTTGCGCTGATGACTGCCGGGTACCTGATCTCCACCGCCGATGGCGTTGGTATTCCGGTGTTCGGCTTGTTCGAAGTGCCTGCACTGGTCAGCAACCTGCCGGACCAGGCCGACGTGGCTGGGGTGGTACACCTGTGGCTGGCGTGGGGCGTGGTGATCTTCGCGGGGTTGCATGGCCTTGCTGCACTCAAGCACCATTTCATTGACCGTGACGCGACCCTCACCCGCATGCTGGGCCGCAAAGCTTGATCCTCAACTCAATTGCAAAGGAAGGAAGTGACGATGTTGAAAAAGACTTTTGCCGCTCTGGCGCTCGGTACCGCTCTGCTCTCCGCCGGCCAGGTCATGGCTGCCGAGTACAAGATCGACAAGGAAGGCCAGCACGCATTCGTTGACTGGAAGATCAGCCACCTGGGCTACAGCTTCATTCACGGCACCTTCAAGGACTTCGACGGCAACTTCAGCTGGGACATCGCCAAGCCTGAAGCCAGCAAGATCAGCGTCGACCTGAAAACCGCCAGCCTGTGGTCGAACCATGCCGAGCGTGACAAGCACATCGCCAGCGCCGATTTCCTGGATGTGAAGAAATACCCGGATGCCAAGTTCGTCTCCACCAGCGTCAAGTCCACAGGCGAAAAAACCGCTGACGTGACCGGTGACCTGACCCTGCATGGCGTGACCAAGCCGGTCACCTTCAAGGCCACCTTCAATGGTGAGGGCAAGGACCCATGGGGCGGCGAGCGCGCAGGCTTCAATGCCACCACTACCCTTGACCTGAACGACTTCGGTATCAAAGGCCCAGGCCCGACTTCGCAGACCCTGGATCTGGATATCAGTGTTGAAGGCGTGAAGCAGAAGTAATAGCTGTGCGTTGAATGAGAAAGGGGCCGCTAAGCGGCCCCTTTTTTGTTATCAGCCCTTGCGCGTTAACAACGCAGGGCGCTCACCGCGTGGGCGGGCGGGCAGGTCTTCCAGTTGCTCAGGCGTCGGGAAACGGTCGAGCTTGGATTCCTTGCGGATGATCACCGGCTGGCTCTGCGGCTGGCGAGGGCTGCGCACGGCCGGCTCGGCGTCTTCGCGGGCTGGGCGGCCACGGCCTGCGCCACCATCACGGCGGGCACCGCCACCATTGTGGGCACGGGGCGGGCGCTTTTCACCGGCACCGGAACGTGGCTGGCCGCCATTGCGGGCCTGACCGCCGCCGCCTCCGTTGCCGCGCTGTTGGCCATTGCCTTGCCCCTGGCCCTGACCGCCAGGGCGACGGTTGCGGCCCTGGCCCTTGCCGTTCTGGTAAGGGCTGACGTAGTCGGCACGGTTACCGAAGTTGTCCACATCGTCATCCAGGAACACTTCTGGGTCACGGTCGGCAGGCGCCTTCGGGACACTGCTGTTGCTGGCCTGCTGGCGCGGCTTGTTGTCCCGCGGTTTGCGTGGCTGCTGCTGGCGCTCACCACTGGCCTGCTTTTCGGCGGGCTTGTCTGCAGCCTGCTGGCGTGTCCGGCCTTTGTCCTTGCCCTTGTCCTTGCGGCCGCCGTTGGCGTCCTTGCTGCCTTCGCCACGGGCCTGCTGGTTACGCCCGCCGCGGCCGTTGGGCTGCTGGCGCTCGCGCACTTCCGGTTTTTCGGCTTCTACCTGGCTGGCGTCGAAGCCCATCAGGTCGCCGTCGGCGATTTTCTGCCGGGTTACCCGCTCGATGCTTTTGAGCAGCTTCTCTTCATCGGGTGCAACCAGGGAAATCGCTTCACCCGAACGGCCGGCACGGCCAGTACGGCCAATACGGTGTACGTAGTCTTCTTCTACGTTGGGCAGTTCGAAATTGACCACGTGGGGCAGTTGGTCGATGTCCAGGCCACGCGCCGCAATGTCGGTGGCAACCAGGACGCGCACGGTGTTGGCCTTGAAGTCAGCCAATGCCTTGGTGCGGGCGTTCTGGCTCTTGTTGCCGTGGATGGCCGCGGCGGTGAGGCCGTGCTTTTCCAGGTACTCGGCCAGGCGGTTGGCGCCGTGCTTGGTGCGGGTGAACACCAGAACCTGCTCCCACGCGCCGAGGGTGATCAGGTGCGCCAGCAGGGCCCGCTTGTGGCTGGCGGGCAGGCGGTAGACGCGCTGCTCGATACGCTCGACGGTGGTGTTGGGCGGGGTGACCTCGATACGCTCCGGGTTGTGCAGGAGCTTGTCGGCCAGGTCGGTGATGTCTTTGGAGAACGTAGCCGAGAACAGCAGGTTCTGGCGCTTGGACGGCAGGCGTGCCAGCACTTTCTTCACGTCATGGATGAAGCCCATGTCGAGCATGCGGTCGGCTTCATCGAGAACCAGGATTTCAACGTGGGCCAGGTCGACCTTGCCTTGGCCTGCCAGGTCGAGCAGGCGGCCTGGGCAGGCGACCAGTACGTCGACACCCTTGGCGATGGCCTGCACCTGCGGGTTCATGCCAACACCGCCGAAGATGCAGGCGCTGACCAGTGGCAGGTCACGGGCATACACCTTGAAGCTGTCGTGCACCTGGGCTGCCAGCTCGCGGGTTGGGGTAAGCACCAGTACGCGGGGCTGACGCGGGCCGTGGCGCTGCGACTTGTCGGGGTGGCCGGCAGGGAACAGGCGCTCGAGGATCGGCAGGGCGAAACCGCCGGTTTTACCCGTACCTGTCTGTGCGGCAACCATCAGGTCGCGGCCTTGCAACACGGCGGGAATGGCCCGCTGTTGCACGGGGGTCGGCTGGGTATAGCCCGCAGCTTCGATAGCGCGGACAAGAGCCTCGGAGAGACCGAGGGAAGCAAAGGACATGGGCAATCCTGTTCTCGTGTGGGCTGGGCCCGTAGGGATGTTCTGCCTGGCGCGACGGGCATCTGTAGGATGCGATCGCGTCCGGTCCAGCTGGGCTTTCACTGCACATCCGGGAAACGGAAGGCTGACGCCAGGGTGCGTCTATGCCGATCGGGATGCCTGTTGCGAGGCCGAGCGTCCGGGCGTGAGCCGGGCGGGAAGGCCCGAGTATAACAGAGCTAGCGCGCTGTGCTGCTTTCCTGCTGCTCAACGGCGTCAAGAATGTTTTTGGGGTCGTTTATGTAACGCTCGATGATGGCCGCATAGGCGGGCTCCTGCTTGAAACGCCGCAACTCCTCGGTAAAAGCCTGGGCCAGGGCCTCGCGACCGGGCTTGCGCACCAGGCCCAGGAACTGCGCCTTGCGGCTGATCACCAAGGGCAACGGTTCGACCTGCTGTTGCAGGCCCATGTGCTGGATCAGGTACTGGCCCACCTTGCGGTCGGTGATCGCCAGGTCGATGCGCCCCAGCACCAGCTTGCCGAAGTTGGCTTCATGGGTGGGTGCCGCCTCGCGTTGAAAGGCCGACGCCTGGTTGAACGCGGTACCGTAGTCGTAGCCAGGTGAGGTACCGATACGCAGGTTGCCGAGGTCGTTGAGGTTGTCGACCGAGTGCCGGCGTGCGTTCGCCTGGAACAGCACGAATTCCACCACCGACATGGGTTCTGCCGGGAACAGCAGGTAGGGGTGACGCGCGTCTGACTGGAAAATATCCATGACACCATCGGCCTGGCCCTGTTCGACCATCGCCAGGCAGCGTTTCCAGGGCATGAACTGCCATTCAACCTGTACCCCCAGGCGTGCGAACACCTGGGTGGTAACTTCGACGTCGATGCCGCGTGGTTGGCCCTCTTGTTCATACACGTAGGGTGCCCAGTCATCACTTACCAGACGCAGCCGCTCGCCCAGCGCCAGAGGGCTGAGGCAGGTAAGCAGCAGGGTCCAGAACAGGCAGGCGTAATGGCGCATGGCCGGAGATTACGCGCTCGGCCAAGCCAAGGCCAGTACCCGATGGCAAGCCCCGGCGCGCTCTAACGCGCCCTCGTCAGGTGGGCCTCGACATCCTTGCGCCGCTCGCCCAGCGACAGGCGCAGCCCCGGGTGGCGCAAGCATTGGCGCACATGCTCGGGCGCCACGTGGCCGCACCGGCCGGTGAGGTTCTCCAGTGCCTTGTCCCACCACGCCGGTGCGCACGCCCGGTCGAATTCGTTGGGGTAGGGGTAACAGCCGTACAGCAGCTCGCGTGCGAACTGGCGCTCACGGCTGGGCAGGGTGAGGGTGAGGGCCTTGTAGCCCAAGCGGTGCAGTACTGGCGGGCGGGGCAATTGGTCATTCACCTTCGCCACATCCGCCAGCGCAGCAGCGCTCAGCAGATCGTGGCCATGCTTGCGCAGCCAGGCCTGGATCTTGGCGCGAAACTGCGCCTTGTGGCTCCAGTAGTGGTGGATCACGTCGGTGCATTCATGCACTGCCAGCCTGCGGTAGGCGGCCACCGCCAGGCAGAATTCTTCCAGTGCGTAGGCTTCTGGTGCCACGGGGTGCAGTTCGTCCATCAACGCGAGCGCATGGTCGAGGGTGCCGGCATCGCCCCGGGCCAGGCCGATGACACCCGAATTGACCATGGGCATGCTGTCGTCAGCCAGCCCGCGTTCGGCCAGGGTAGCGTGCAGCTTGCGGTACAGCACGCTGTGCCTGTCGGCGCCGTAGCGCGGGCCTATGGCATTGCACAGCAGGCGGCCCGAAGCCACGCGGTTGAACAACTGCATGGGCGACTGGCGGAAAAACGTATCAGTGTCGATCAGTACTGCCAGTGGGTGCTGCTGCAAGACCTGGCGCAAGACCACATGCTTGCTGCGAAAGTGGTACCCGTGCGGTGCATTCCAGGCTTGGCGGGTGGCGTCGTCGATGAAGTGGGTGGTGATGGGTAGCCCGCTGTAGGGCTGCAGGTTGTCGGTGTACACCTGGATATCCAGGCACTCGCCAGCGGCAGCGTTCAGGCAGGCAAGGGCACTGACGATGCTGAAGCAGGCTTCCTGATGGTAGGTGGCGGGGCCGAAGGCCAGGTAGACGAGTTGGGGGCGTGGCGGCTGGGCATACGGCATGGCAGGCAGGACCTGTTTAACCCGGAAAAGAAGAAGGCTTCAGCCTATGGCCAAAGCCTTAATTTTTTCTTAAGCCGCTATGACAAAACGTGTCAGCGAGGCAGCTTGAGGTTGTTCCAGATCGCCATGCTCGGCTCGGCCTGGTTCAGGGTATAGAAGTGCAGGCCCGGTGCGCCGCCTTGCAGCAGCTCTTCGCACATGCGGGTGATCACCTCTTCGCCAAACGCCTGGATGCTGGCAGTGTCATCGGCATAGGCTTCGAGCTGCTTGCGGATCCAGCGCGGGATCTCGGCACCGCAGGCGTCGGAGAAGCGCGCCAGCTTGCTGTAGTTGGTGATCGGCATGATGCCGGGCACCACCGGGATATCCACACCCTGCTGCTGTACCCGCTCGACGAAATAAAAGTAGCTGTCGGCGTTGAAGAAGTACTGGGTGATGGCGCTGTCGGCACCGGCCTTGACCTTGTGCACGAAGTTGGCCACATCGGCCTCGAAGTTGCGCGCCTGGGGGTGCATCTCGGGGTAGGCGGCTACCTCCAGGTGGAAGTGGTCGTCGGTTTCCTGGCGGATGAACTCGACCAGGTCACTGGCGTAGCGCAGTTCGCCGCTGGCCATGCCCATGCCCGAGGGCAGGTCACCGCGCAGGGCAACGATGCGCTTGATACCCGCCGCCTTGTATTCGGCCAGCAGTGCGCGCAGCTCGGCCTTGGTGTCGCCCACGCACGACAGGTGCGGTGCGGCAGGCACCTTCACTTCGTTTTCCAGTTGCAGCACGGTATTGAGCGTGCGGTCGCGCGTGGAGCCCCCTGCACCGTAAGTGCAGGAGAAGAAGTCCGGGTTGTAGGTAGCCAGCTGGCGGGCAACGCCCATCAGCTTTTCATGACCGGCGTCGGTCTTGGTCGGGAAGAACTCGAAACTGTAACGGCGTTCCTGTGACATCACTCGTTCCTCAGGCAGCGAGCGGCAAACCGAAAGCGGCAAGCTGCAAGCTGCAAGTAAAAGCCAGATCGGTTATGGCCGATCTGGCTTGGGCATCGTTCGTCAATCTTTAAGCTGCAAGCAGCAACGGCACGGTCTGCCTTTACTTGCCGCTTGAAGCTTCAAGCTTGCCGCTTAATACCGGTAAGCATCAGTCTTGAATGGGCCTTCGACGGTGACGCCGATGTAGTCGGCCTGTTGCTTGGTCAGCTGGGTCACCACGCCGCCGAAGCCACGGACCATTTCCAGGGCCACTTCTTCGTCCAGCTTTTTCGGCAGTACTTCAACGGTCAGGCGCTCGGCCTTTTTCTCGGCCGAGAGGTCGGCGTACTTCTGCTCGAACAGGAAGATCTGTGCCAGTACCTGGTTGGCGAACGAGCCATCCATGATGCGGCTTGGGTGACCGGTAGCGTTGCCCAGGTTCACCAGGCGGCCTTCGGCCAGCAGGATCAGGTAGTCATCGTTCTGCGGGTCGAAGTTGCCAGCGCCGGTGCGGTGGATCTTGTGCACCTGCGGCTTGACCTCTTCCCAGGCCCAGTTCTTGCGCATGAAAGCGGTGTCGATTTCGTTGTCGAAGTGACCGATGTTGCACACCACAGCACGCTTCTTCAGGGCCTTGAGCATGTTGGCATCGCAGACGTTGACGTTACCGGTGGTGGTGACGATCAGGTCGATCTTGCCCAGCAGGGCCTTGTCGATGCTGGCTTCGGTGCCATCGTTGATACCGTCGATGAACGGCGAAACCAGCTCGAAGCCATCCATGCAGGCCTGCATGGCGCAGATCGGGTCCACTTCGGTGACCTTGACGATCATGCCTTCCTGGCGCAGCGACTGCGCCGAACCCTTGCCAACGTCACCGTAGCCGATGACCAGCGCCTGCTTGCCCGACAGCAGGTGGTCGGTGCCGCGCTTGATGGCATCGTTCAGGCTGTGGCGGCAGCCGTACTTGTTGTCGTTCTTGCTCTTGGTGACCGAGTCGTTGACGTTGATGGCCGGCACTTTCAGCTCGCCTTTGGCCAGCATGTCCAGTAGGCGGTGCACGCCGGTGGTGGTCTCTTCGGTCACGCCGTGGACGCGCTCGAGCACCTGCGGGTACTTCTTGTGCAGCAGTTCGGTGAGGTCGCCACCGTCATCGAGCACCATGTTGGCGTCCCATGGCTGGCCATCCTTGAGGATGGTCTGCTCCAGGCACCACTCGTATTCCTGCTCGGTTTCGCCTTTCCAGGCGAACACAGGGATGCCGGCGGCGGCGATGGACGCGGCGGCCTGGTCCTGGGTGGAGAAGATGTTGCAGGACGACCAGCGCACTTCGGCACCCAGGGCGACCAGGGTTTCGATCAGCACGGCGGTCTGGATGGTCATGTGGATGCAGCCCAGGATCTTCGCGCCCTTGAGCGGCTGTTCGGCCTGGTATTTGCGGCGCAGGCCCATCAGTGCAGGCATTTCCGATTCGGCGATGATGGTTTCGCGACGGCCCCAGGCGGCCAGGGAGATGTCGGCGACTTTGTAGTCGGTGAAACCAGCAGGCATGTTTGCAGCGCTCATCAAGAGCCTCCATTCGTAGTGTGCGAATGGGCGCCGTTGTGCGTTGAGCGTCCGCAGGAGCGGACAACGCCCCATCCGAGCCTGACAGGCCTAGCCTGCTGCAGCGCCCCTCGGACAGGTGGCGGGCATGGCCCCGCTGTGGGCAGCCATGTGAAACGGCGACGATTATAGCCGCGAGCGGCACCATCCCCAAGGTTTTCTGTCGATTAATCGAGACGATAGTCGATGTTCAATGGAGCGGCGCCGGCCGCTCTGCCATGATGGCTGCACGTAAGCCAGTGTGTTCAGGAGTACAGATGAACTTTCACACCCGCAAGTGGGTTAAACCCGAAGACCTCAACCCCAATGGCACCCTGTTCGGCGGCAGCCTGCTGCGCTGGATCGACGAAGAGGCCGCGATCTACGCCATCGTCCAGCTGGGTAACCAGCGGGTGGTGACTAAGTACATGTCGGAGATCAACTTCGTCAGCGCCTCGCGCAAGGGTGACATCATCGAGCTGGGCATCACCGCCACCGAGTTTGGCCGTACCTCCATCACCCTGCGCTGCGAAGTGCGCAACAAGATCACCCGCAAGAGCATCCTCACGGTCGAGCGCATGGTGTTCGTGAACCTGGGCGAAGATGGCCTGCCGGCGGCGCACGGGCGTACCGAGATCAAGTACGTGCAGGACCAGTTCCCCGACTCTGCGGTGGAATAGCTGGCCATCGCCGGCAAGCCGGCGATGTTCTTCAGGTCAGTTCAGGTCAGGGCTGCGCGCTGACTTTGCGTACCACGCGCCCGATGCTCAACCCCTGCACCAGAATCGACGACAGCACCACGATGTAGGTAATCGACAGCAGCAGGTCACGTTCCTCGCCCAGCGGCAGCGACAGCGCCAGGGCCACGGATACCCCGCCGCGCAGGCCGCCCCAGGTCAGCACCCGCACCGTGCCCTTGGGTACTGGGCGCCAGCGGCGCAGCAGGACGATCGCCGGTGCTACGGTGAGCAGCCGCGACAGCAGCACCGCCAGTGCCAGCACGCTGCCAGCCGCCAGGTGCATCCAGTTGAACGGCAACAGCAGCAGCTCCAGGCCGATCAGGGCGAACAGCAGCGCATTGAGCATGTCGTCGATCAGTTCCCAGAAGCCGTCCATGTAGCGGCGGGTCATGTCGTTCATCGCCAGGTTGCGCCCCAGGTTGCCGATGATCAGGCCCGCGACCACCATGGCGATCGGTGCCGACACGTGCAGTTCGTAGCACATGGCCGAGCCGCCAATCACCAGCGCCAGGGTCAGCATCACCTCCACCTGGTACTGCTCGACGCTCTTGATCATGCGGTAAGTGGCGTAGCCGATCAGGCCGCCGAACAGCACGCCGCCGATGGCCTCGCGGGCGAACAGGATCGCCGTGTCGCTCATGCTCGGCGTTTCGCCCAGCTGAATGATGCCCAGCAGCACGGTGAACACCACCACGGCCGTGCCGTCGTTGAACAGCGACTCGCCCACGATGGTGGTCTTGAGCGGCTTGGGTGCATTGGCGGTACGCAGCGCACCCAGCACGGCGATAGGGTCTGTGGGGGAGATCAGTGCACCGAACAGCAGGCAGTAGATCAGCGGTACCTGCCAGCCGAACAGGGCGAACACCCAGTGTGACAGGTAGCCGATCACCACGGTGGCGATCAGCACGCCGACGGTGGCCAGCAGGCCGATGGGCCAGCGGTAGTTGCGCAGGTCGGAGAGGTTGACGTGCAGGGCGCCGGCAAACAGCAGAAACGCCAGCATCCAGTGCATCAGCAGGTCATTGAAGTCGATCTGGTTCATCAGCCCTTCGACGCGGGCTTCCAGGCCAGGGAAGCCGATGAGGCTCAGGCCCTGCAGCAGCAGTGAGAACAGCAGCGCCGTCACCATCACGCCGATGGCGGGGGGCAGGCCGATGAAACGGTAATTGACGTACGTAAGCAGGGTGGTCAGGCAGATAAACGCGGCAACTAATTCGAGCATCCCAATTCCTGTAAAAGTGGCTTCCAAGTCTTTACCCGAATAGCTCGGGCAGTTCTTTGATGACCTGGCGAGGGGTTCGGGACACAGGGTTTGACCGGATTGCTGGAAAACGTTCCAGGCCGTGGCCCCATTGCTCTATGGTCATCGGCTGTGCAAGCGTGAGGGCACGGGCTGCCTCGAAGAACCTTTTAGCGGGCCGGCACTCCTAGCTTGCGGGCGGGTGCTGGCCCGCAAGCTGGTGATGAAGCTCTGAACCGACAACTGAACGAGGAACCCTGTCCATGACCGTTGCCCTGTGGTGCATCCTGATCGCGATGATCCTGCCGCCGCTCTGCGCGCTGATCGCCAAACTTGCCAGTGGCCGTTTCGGCGCGAAGCACAACCATGACCCGCGTGCCTTCCTTGACACCCTGTCCGGCCTGCCGCGCCGCGCGCACGCCGCGCAGCAGAACGGCTACGAGGCGTTTCCGGCGTTCGCCGCCGCGGTGCTGGTGGCTGACATCGTCGGCAATGCCGAGCAGGTCACCCAGGACGTGCTGGGGGTGATGTACATCACCAGCCGCTTGCTCTACATCATCTGCTACCTGGCCGACTGGGCAATATTGCGTTCGCTGGTGTGGTTCGCGGGCCTGGCGATCATCGTGGCGTTTTTCGTGGTCTCTGCCTGACGCCAGGCGCGCTGGGTGTCACGGCACCTTGGGTACTTCTGGCAACGGCATGCCTTTGGGCCACAGCATCCAGATCTGCCCTTGCTGCTTCATGTTGCCGGCCAGCTCGCCTGCCGCTGGCCCGGTACCCCAGAACAGGTCTGCGCGGACTTCGCCGGTAATGGCCCCGCCGGTATCCTGGGCGCCCACCGGCCGTACCACGGGGGTGCCGTCAGGGCGTGTGGTGGATAGCCACAGCAGGCTGCCCAGGGGGATCACCTTGCGGTCGATGGCCACGCTGTACCCTGCAGTCAACGGCACGTTCAGCGAGCCGCGCGGGCCTTCATTGCTGTCCGGGCGGGTGCTGAAAAACACGTAGCTGGGGTTGCTGGCCAGCAGTTCAGGCACACGCTGCGGGTTGGCCTGGGCCCATGCATGGATGGCGCCCATGCTCACGTCTTCCTTTTTCAACTGGCCCTGTTCCACCAGCCAGCGGCCAATGGGGCGGTAGGGGTGGCCGTTCTGGTCGGCATAGCCCAGGCGCAGCTGGCGGCCATCCTCCAGTTGCACCCTGCCGGAACCCTGTATCTGCAGGAACTGCAGGTCCATCGGGTCGGTGAGCCAGGCCAGTACCGGTGCTTTCACGCCGTCCCGGTTGATCACCTCGGCGGTGTCGTAGGGCTTGAGTACCCGGCCGTCCAGGCGCCCGCGCAGGCGCTTGCCCTTGAGCTCGGGGTAGATGCTGGCCAGGTCCACCACGATCATGTCGTCCGGCGGCCCATAAACAGCCACATGGTTGGTGGCCGACGGGCTCAGGCTACCGGGGTAGACTGGCTCGTAGTAGCCGGTGATCAGGCCGTTGGCGCTGTTTTCGGCAGAGCGCAAGCCATACACCTGCAGGTTCTGCTCAAGGAATGTACGCACCTGGGCAGCGCTTGCGCTGTCGCTGCCGGCGGCTTCGCAGGTGGCTGCCCACACCGGGTCACGCCTGAGTTTTTCACAGCCACTGCGCCAGGCATAAAAGCCCGCCAGCAAGTCTTCATCACTGACGGCAGGCAGGTCTTGCCAAGTGGCCGGGGCGTAGGTGGCGACGGCGTGGGGTTCGGGTTTTGCGTTGTCGCCGCCATTGCAACCGGCCAGCAGGGCCAGTACCGGGAGCGTCCAGGCCAGGTGGCGCAGGGCATGTGTCATGGGTTGCATTCCTAGAGAGGGCGAACATGAATATTCGCCCTGTTTTTCATGTGGCTATTGGTGTTTGTGCCTGGCAACGCGATACTGCACGCCCATTTGCCGAGGCCGAAGTGAGCGTGATGTACAAGCGATTGACGGTAGTAGTGCTGGTAACCCTGGCCATGGGCGGTTGCGATCGGGTTGACCCGAACTCGCCGCTGGGCCAGCGCAAGGTCATTTTCAAGGACATGATGAAGACCAGCGAAGACCTGGGCGGCATGCTGAGGGGGCGCTTGCCGTTCAACAGCGAAAAATTCGCTGCCGGCGCGGTGCAGCTGGATGAACTGGCCCACAAGCCGTGGCAGCACTTCCCGCAGGCGCGCGACGATGCCGCTGACAGCAGCGCCCGGGCCGAGGTGTGGGAGCGCCAGGCGCGTTTCCACGACTTGGCCAGGCAGTTGGAACACGCCACTGGCGAACTGGTGGCCGTTACCCGCGCCCAGCCCCTGGAAGCAGCGCCGCTCAAAGCGCCGATGGACAGGGTGGAGGCGGCGTGCAAGGCCTGTCATACCGAGTTTCGTAACCACTGATTGCCCGCGCCTGCTCAGGGGCCTGGGCGGGCGGCGCATGCTGGCGTCGCCCGCTGTCAGCGGTCCAGGTCGTCTACCGCTTCCTGCAGTTCTTTGCGCGACTCGGCCAACTTGTCTTTACGCTTGTTGATCTTTTCTGCGTCGCCCTTTTTCTCGGCTTTTTTCAGGTCTTTTTCCCGCTGGGCCACTTCGTGGCGTGCATCGAGCACCTTTTGCTCACGCTCTTTGCGCAGGCTGGCGTCGGTGCAGTTGGCAACGCCGCGCAGTGCTTCTTCCAGCCCGGCAACCTGGCCGCTGTTGCCTTGGTCGCGGGCGATCTTCAACTGGTTCTCGATGGCGCTGCGCTTGGCGGCGC
This sequence comes from Pseudomonas sp. NBRC 111119, assembly GCF_001320125.1. Lineage (NCBI taxonomy): Bacteria > Pseudomonadati > Pseudomonadota > Gammaproteobacteria > Pseudomonadales > Pseudomonadaceae > Pseudomonas > Pseudomonas sp. NBRC 111119. The sequence goes on along the minus strand of NZ_BCAV01000004.1, from coordinate 24,375 downwards.
AACCGGTCAGGCCTGCATCGGGCTGGGCTGCCTGCAGGTTGCTGGCGGCCAGGCCAAGGGTGGCGAGCAGGATGAAAGTTGAAGCGCGTTTCATGAAAAGCCTCCAGGACGGGGCGTAGTAGCGAAAAAGTAAGACGGAAATCCTGCCTTGGTTTTGCGGATTAAGAAACCCTAACCGGAAATTTCACTGCAACTATCGGGTTTTTCCGACAGGGAAATTGGTAAGAATTCATTGCCCCGAGGTAGGGGCGCTGGATTCTTGCGCCTTGGGGCTCACAAAAAAAGCCCCTGCCGATCGCTCGACAGGGGCCCTGATGTTCGCCAACGATCGCTTACAGGCCGGCAGCGTCACGCAGCGACTGGGCGCGGTCGGTGCGTTCCCAGGTGAAGGTGGTGAAGGTGTCGTCGCCGACAGTCTTCTGCTGCGGGGTGCGGCCGAAGTGGCCGTAGGCAGCGGTTTCCTGGTACATGGGGTGCAGCAGGTCGAGCATGGTGGTGATGGCGTACGGGCGCAGGTCGAAGCACTCGCGCACCAGCTGGATGATCTTGTCGTCCGATACCTTGCCGGTACCGAAGGTGTTGATCGAGATCGACGTCGGTTGCGCCACGCCGATGGCGTAGGACACCTGAATCTCGCAGCGCTCGGCCAGCCCGGCCGCCACGATGTTCTTGGCCACGTAGCGGCCGGCGTAGGCGGCGGAACGGTCGACCTTGGACGGGTCCTTGCCAGAGAACGCGCCACCACCGTGGCGGGCCATGCCGCCATAGGAGTCGACGATGATCTTGCGCCCGGTCAGGCCGCAGTCACCCACCGGGCCACCGATGATGAAGTTGCCGGTGGGGTTGATGTGGTATTGGGTACCCTTGTGCAGCAGTTCGGCCGGCAGGGTGTGCTTGACGATCAGCTCCATCACCGCTTCCTGCAGGTCTTTCTGCGACACCTCAGGGTTGTGCTGGGTCGACAGCACCACGGCGTCGATGCCCACCACCTTGCCGTTTTCGTAACGGCAGGTGACCTGGGACTTGGCGTCCGGGCGCAGCCACGGCAGCAGGCCAGACTTGCGCGCTTCGGCCTGGCGCTCTACCAGACGGTGCGAGAAGCAGATAGGCGCCGGCATCAGCACCTCGGTTTCATTGCTGGCATAGCCGAACATCAGGCCCTGGTCGCCAGCACCCTGGTCTTCAGGCTTGGAGCGGTCCACGCCCTGGGCGATGTCCACCGACTGCTTGCCGATGATGTTCATCACCGCGCAGGTGGCACCGTCGAAGCCCACGTCGGAGCTGTTGTAGCCGATGTCGATGATGACCTTGCGCACCAGGTCCTCGAGGTCGACCCAGGCCGAGGTGGTCACTTCGCCGGCGATGATCGCCACGCCGGTTTTTACCAGCGTTTCACAGGCTACGCGGGCGTATTTGTCCTGGGCGATGATCGCGTCCAGAACGGCGTCCGAAATCTGGTCGGCGATCTTGTCCGGATGCCCTTCGGACACGGACTCGGAGGTGAAAAGGGAGTATTCGCTCATCTCGAGGGTTCCTGAAATTTACCGATGATGTATGTCGCCAGCCGTCCGCTGGAAATGACGAACCTGGATCTGGAAACCGTTGCGCAGGCCTACGTACAGGCTGTCTGCGTGTGCCAGCCCGGCTGCATGGGCCCAGCGGGCCAGGTCGTCCTGTTCGAAGCCAAGCCACAGGTCGCCGCAGGCTTCGCGCGCCCACCCCTGGTCATGGCTGCACAGCTCGGTGACCAGCAGGCTGCCGCCTGCCTTCACCCGCTTGGCCAGCTGGCGCAACGCCAGGGCCGGGTCGCTGAAGTGGTGCAGCACCATGTTCAGCACAACGCAGTCGGCGGCCACATCCGTGGCACACAGTGCATCGGCCAACTGCAGGTTTACGTTACCCAGCCCTTCGCGCTGGCACACCTGGCGCGCCAGTTCGAGCATGGTCGGGCTGTTGTCCAGTGCCGTGACCTGGGCGAAGCGCCGTGCCAGGTCGGGGAGAAACCCGCCATCGCCGGGGCCGACTTCCAGGGCGCTGGCACCGGGTTGGAAGTGCAGCTTGTCGAGCAGCGCCAGGAGGCTCTCGCGGTATTGCGGCAGCCCTGCGATCAGGTCTTGCTGGGCACGGAATTTTTCTTCCACGCGCAGGAAAAAGTCCTGGCTGGTGGCGGCGCGGCGCTGCTGCACCTGGGCAATACGCGCCTGAACATCGGCGGGCAGGGCCAGGTCATCGACCTCGTCGAGCAACGCCGCATGCAGGCGCCCGCCCAGGCGCAGGCTGTCGGGCAGGGCGCGGCGATAGAAGATGGCATTGCCTTCGCGACGGGTGGCCACCAGGTCGGCCTGGGCCAGCACCTTGAGGTGGTGGCTCATGCCCGACTGGCCTATGCCGAAGATCTGCGCCAGTTCCAGCACGCCGAAGGAGTCGTTGGCCAGTGCCCGCAGCACATTCAGGCGCAGCTCATCGCCACTGGCCTTGCACAGGGCGGCCAGTGTTTCGCGTTGTTCCGGGATGGCGTGCGCGGGGACATTCATGGTGCGGCAGTCTAGACAGGCAGCGCTGCCCTAGCAAGGCCAATATCAAAAAGTTTTGATATTGGGGGTGGGCTGCAAGCGGCAAGCTTCAAGCGGCAAGCTTGAGGGCGGGCTGAATCGGGCTCTGCTTCATCGCTTGCAGCTTAAAGCTTGCCGCTTGAAGCTCAAAGCGTGCCGCTTGCAGCTTTAAAGTTGCCCCAAGCCCCCCCAGTGGGCGAAAATGGCTGCCTTTCTTGTGTCACTCCCTATTCAAGCCCCCAGGAGATCAGCGATGCCCAGCCGTCGTGAACGTGCCAACGCCATTCGTGCCCTCAGCATGGATGCCGTGCAAAAGGCCAACAGCGGCCACCCAGGTGCCCCCATGGGCATGGCGGATATCGCCGAAGTACTTTGGCGCGACTACCTCAAGCACAACCCGAGCAACCCCAAGTTCGCCGACCGTGACCGCTTCGTGCTGTCCAACGGCCATGGCTCGATGCTTGTCTATTCGCTGCTGCACCTGACCGGCTACGACCTGTCGATCGACGACCTCAAGGGTTTCCGTCAACTGCACAGCCGCACCCCGGGTCACCCGGAATACGGCTACACCCCAGGCGTTGAAACCACCACCGGCCCACTGGGCCAGGGTATTGCCAACGCCGTAGGCTTCGCCCTGGCTGAAAAAGTCATGGCCGCGCAGTTCAACCGTGACGGCCACACCATCGTTGACCACAACACCTATGTGTTCATGGGCGACGGCTGCATGATGGAAGGCATCTCCCACGAAGTGGCGTCGCTGGCCGGCACCCTGGGCCTGAACAAGCTCATCGCCTTCTATGATGACAACGGCATTTCCATCGACGGCGAAGTGCACGGCTGGTTCACCGACAACACCCCGGCCCGTTTCGAAGCCTACAACTGGCAGGTGATCCGCAACGTCAACGGCCACGATGCCGAAGAAATCAAGATGGCCATCGAGACGGCGCGCAAAAGCGACCGCCCGACCCTCATCTGCTGCAAGACCACCATCGGCTTCGGTTCGCCGAACAAGCAGGGCAAGGAAGAATCCCACGGTGCGCCGCTGGGCAACGACGAAATCGCCCTGACCCGCCAGGCCCTGAACTGGAACCACGGCCCGTTCGAAATCCCGGCCGACATTTATGCCGAGTGGGACGCCAAGGCCAATGGTGCCAAGGTGGAAGCCGAGTGGAACCAGCGCTTCGACGCCTACGCCAAGGCCTACCCGGAGCTAGCAGCCGAATTCAAGCGCCGCAGCGCCGGCGAACTGCCAGCCGACTTCAGCGAGAAGGCCCAGGCCTACGTCAACGAAGTGGCGGCCAAGGGTGAAACCATCGCCAGCCGCAAGGCCAGCCAGAATGCACTGAATGCCTTCGGCCCGCTGCTGCCGGAATTCCTCGGCGGCTCGGCTGACCTGGCCGGCTCCAACCTGACCCTGTGGAAGGGTTGCAAAGGTGTGGAAGCGGCCGATGCCAGCGGTAACTACGTGTTCTACGGCGTACGCGAGTTCGGCATGACTGCCATCATGAACGGCGTAGCCCTGCACGGCGGCCTGGTGCCTTACGGTGCCACCTTCCTGATGTTCATGGAATACGCCCGCAACGCCGTGCGCATGTCCGCACTGATGAAGCAGCGTGTTATCCACGTGTACACCCACGACTCCATCGGCCTGGGCGAAGATGGCCCGACCCACCAGCCGATCGAGCAGCTCACCAGCCTGCGCACTACCCCGAACCTGGACACCTGGCGCCCCGCCGATGCCGTGGAATCGGCAGTCAGCTGGAAAAACGCCCTGGAACGCAAGGACGGCCCATCGGCGCTGATTTTCTCGCGCCAGAACCTTCAGCACCAGGCGCGCGACGCCCAGCAGATCGCCAATATCAGCCGTGGCGGCTACGTGCTCAAGGACTGCGCCGGCGAGCCGGAAGTGATCCTGATCGCCACCGGTTCCGAAGTGGGCCTGGCTGTTCAGGCGCATGCCAAGCTGACCGAACAGGGCCGCAAGGCGCGCGTGGTATCCATGCCCTGCACCAGCGTGTTCGACGCCCAGGATGCCGCCTACAAACAGTCCGTGCTGCCGCTTGAAGTGGGTGCGCGCATTGCCATCGAGGCTGCCCACGCGGACTTCTGGTACAAGTACGTGGGCCTGGAAGGCCGCGTCATCGGCATGACCACCTATGGTGAGTCGGCCCCGGCGTCGGCACTGTTCGAAGAATTCGGCTTCACCGTGGAAAACATCCTGGGTACTGCCGAAGAACTGCTGGAAGACTGATGTAACGGTCTGCGGGCGGTGTCGCCTGCATTGGCGGGCAAGCCCGCCCTCACTGGGTTGCATGTGCATCCAGTGGGGGCGGGCTTGCCTGCGAATGCCACACCGCAATGCCCGCAGGCTGACGAAAACAACATTGTCTCGTGAGCCCCGAATGCCCCACCTGCGTCCCTACAAAGTTGCACTCAACGGTTACGGCCGTATCGGCCGTTGTGTTCTGCGCGCGCTGTTCGAGCGTGGGGCGCGGGCCGGTTTCGACATCGTTGCGCTCAACGACCTGGCCGATCAGGCCAGCCTCGAATACCTCACTCGCTTCGACTCCACCCATGGCCGGTTCCCCGGCGAGGTCAGGGTCGATGGCGATTGCCTGCACATCAATGGCGACTGCGTGAAGGTGATGCGCAGCGCCACGCCAGAGGGCATCGACTGGGCAGCCCTTGGCATCGACCTGGTGCTGGAATGCTCCGGCGCCTACCACACCCGGGCCGATGGCCAGCGCTTTCTGGATGCCGGCGCGCCACGCGTGTTGTTCTCGCAGCCCATGGCCAGCGAGGCCGATGTGGATGCCACGGTGGTGTACGGCATTAACCAGGCGTGCCTGACAGGCAGCGAACGCCTGGTGTCCAACGCCTCCTGCACCACCAACTGTGGCGTGCCGCTGTTGCGGGTACTGGACCAGGCGTTTGGCATCGAGTACGTGCAGATCACCACCATTCACTCGGCGATGAACGACCAGCCTGTGATCGACGCCTACCACCACGAGGACTTGCGCCGCACGCGTTCGGCCTTCCAGTCGGTGATCCCGGTGTCCACCGGTTTGGCGCGCGGTATCGAACGCCTGCTACCGGAACTTGCCGGGCGAATCCAGGCCAAAGCGGTACGCGTGCCCACGGTCAACGTGTCGTGCCTGGACATCACCCTGCACACCGCCCGCGACACCACGGCGGCCGAGGTCAACAGGGTGCTGCGCGAGGCCGCGCTGGAAGGCCCGCTCAAGGGCCTGCTGGCCTATACCGAGCTGCCGCACGCCAGTTGTGATTTCAACCATGACCCGCATTCGGCCATCGTCGATGCCAGCCAGACCCGCGTTTCCGGCCCCCGGCTGGTCAACCTGCTGGCCTGGTTCGACAACGAATGGGGGTTTGCAAACCGTATGCTCGACGTTGCCGACCACTTCCTGCACGTCGTTCACCCAACCCGCAACAAACAGCCCTGAAGGACTGCATTCATGACCGTGTTGAAGATGACCGACCTCGACCTAAAAGGTAAGCGCGTACTGATTCGCGAAGACCTCAACGTGCCAGTGAAGGACGGTGTGGTAACCAGCGACGCGCGTATCCAGGCCGCACTGCCGACCATCAAGCTGGCCCTGGAGAAGGGCGCAGCGGTCATGGTCTGCTCCCACCTGGGGCGCCCCACCGAGGGCGAGTTCTCTGCCGAGAACAGCCTCAAGCCGGTTGCCGACTACCTGAGCAAGGCCCTTGGCCGCGATGTGCCGCTGGTTGCCGATTACCTGAACGGTGTGCAGGTCGATGCCGGTGACCTGGTGCTGTTCGAGAACGTGCGGTTCAACAAAGGCGAGAAAAAGAACGCCGACGAGTTGGCGCAGCAGTACGCTGCGCTGTGCGATGTGTTCGTCATGGACGCGTTCGGCACCGCGCACCGCGCCGAAGGCTCGACCCATGGCGTTGCCAAGTTTGCCCAGGTTGCCGCCGCCGGCCCGCTGCTGGCGGCAGAGCTGGATGCCCTGGGCAAGGCACTGAAAGCCCCGGCCAAGCCGATGGCGGCCATCGTCGCCGGCTCCAAGGTGTCCACCAAGCTGGACGTGCTGAACAGTCTGAGCACCGTATGCGACCAGCTGATCGTGGGTGGCGGCATCGCCAACACCTTCCTGGCCGCTGCCGGGCACCCGGTGGGCAAGTCGCTGTACGAGCCGGACCTGGTCGAAACCGCCAAGGCCATCGCAGCGAAGGTGAGCGTGCCGCTGCCGGTTGACGTGGTGGTCGCCAAGGAATTCGCTGAAAGCGCCGAAGCCACCGTCAAGGCCATTGCCGACGTCGCCGCCGACGACATGATCCTGGACATCGGCCCGCAGACGGCTGCCCAGTTCGCCGAACTGCTGAAGTCGTCGAAAACCGTGTTGTGGAACGGCCCGGTTGGGGTATTCGAATTCGACCAGTTCGGCAACGGCACCCAGGTGCTGGCCAAGGCCATCGCCGACAGCGCTGCGTTCTCCATTGCCGGTGGCGGTGATACCCTGGCAGCCATCGACAAGTATGGTGTCAGCCAGGATATCTCCTACATTTCCACCGGGGGCGGCGCGTTCCTCGAGTTCGTCGAGGGCAAGGTGCTGCCAGCCGTGGCGATTCTGGAAGAGCGGGCCAAGGCTTGATGATTTCGTCGTCTGGCAAAGGGAGTGGCCTCATGGTCAAGCAATTGCTTGTCATGCTGTTGGCCGGCCTGCTGAGCGCCTGCTCTGGCAGCCCGGCGTCGCAGGACGACCCGACGCAGCCGCCCAAGGGCGGCTGCTACCAGTCCGAGTGGCAAGCCGAGACGGTGCCTGTGATCAGCAAGCGCGTGGGCCCCGACGGTTTGGAAAAGTACGACGAGGAACACCAGCGCAAGGCGCCAGGCTGCCCTTGATCGGGTGCCTGGCAACCTGAAGGCAGGTTTGTGGTCTTGTGAGTGGGCCCGCCCGCTTACGCGCTTTATGTGGCAGCCGGCTTGTCAACGCAACGAAGCGCGCTGACGGGGTGCAAGTTAGCCCAAACCGAGGAAACAGAATGAAAGCGTTTCTGGCCGTAACGGCCCTGGCAACCCTGGCAGGTTGCTCGCTGCTCAAGCCAGCGCAACCTGCCCCGGCAGACAACTGGACCCGCTGGGTCTGCGATACACAAACCGAAGTGCTGTGGCGCTTCGCCGACCCGCAGCAGGACCAGGTTGATGTCCGCCTGGGTGGCGGTGACCAGGTCTACCGCCTGAAGGCCGAGCCGGGTGCCTCGGGTGCGCTGTACAGTGACGGCATGCTGGCCTTCCACACCAAGGGTGATGAGGGCCTGGTGTACTGGGTGGCGACCAACGATCTGATTGGGCGGGGCTGCAAGGCACCGTGACTGGCCGGGCCGCAAGGTGGCCCACACAACTTGAACAGCAACCGCCCCTGCGGCAGGCTTGCACGAAACAACGACGCTTGTCGGGAGAGAGATACACAATGGCACTCATTAGCATGCGCCAGATGCTGGACCACGCCGCCGAGTTCGGTTACGGCGTACCAGCTTTCAACGTCAACAACCTCGAGCAGATGCGCGCCATCATGGAAGCGGCCGATAAAACCGACTCCCCGGTGATCGTGCAGGCCTCCGCCGGTGCTCGCAAGTACGCCGGTGCGCCTTTCCTGCGCCACCTGATCCTGGCGGCCATCGAAGAATTCCCGCACATCCCGGTGTGCATGCACCAGGACCACGGCACCAGCCCCGACGTATGCCAACGCTCCATCCAGCTGGGCTTCAGCTCGGTGATGATGGACGGCTCGCTGGGCGAAGACGGCAAGACCCCGACCGACTACGAGTACAACGTACGCGTCACCCAGCAGACCGTTGCCATGGCCCATGCCTGCGGCGTATCGGTTGAAGGCGAACTGGGCTGCCTGGGCTCGCTGGAAACCGGCATGGCCGGTGAAGAAGACGGCATCGGTGCCGAAGGCGTCCTGGACCACAGCCAGATGCTGACCGACCCGGAAGAAGCGGCCGACTTCGTCAAGAAAACCCAGGTAGACGCCCTGGCCATCGCCATCGGCACCAGCCACGGTGCCTACAAGTTCACCAAGCCGCCTACCGGTGACGTGCTGGCCATCGACCGCATCAAGGAAATCCACAAGCGCATCCCCAACACCCACTTGGTGATGCACGGTTCTTCCTCGGTACCGCAGGAGTGGCTGGCGATCATCAACCAGTACGGCGGCGACATCAAGGAAACCTACGGCGTGCCGGTCGAAGAGATCGTCGAAGGCATCAAGTACGGTGTGCGCAAGGTGAACATCGACACCGACCTGCGTTTGGCATCCACCGGTGCGATTCGTCGCCACATGGCGGTCAACCCAAGCGAATTCGACCCTCGCAAGTTCTTCGCCGAAACCGTGAAGGCCATGCGCGACGTGTGCATCGCCCGTTACGAAGCCTTCGGCACTGCCGGCCATGCCTCCAAGATCAAGCCGATCTCCCTGGAAGGCATGTTCCAGCGCTACGCCAAAGGTGAACTGGTGGCCAAGGTCAACTAAGCCACCGGCGATTCAAAAACCCGCAGCGATGCGGGTTTTTTTTGCCCCCAGGAAAGGTATGCCGCGCTTCAGCGCGCGGATTATGTCGGCGAGATGACTGCCGTTCGTCTACCTTGATCTCAACGAGTGATAGCTTTCTGATTGCAGTGCGTGCTATCGGCGTGCGTCTGGAGTACAACTGGATCAGGCGGTATTTTTGAAGTCGGTCACAAAATAGAGAAGCAGCATGGATGGCGCTCAACTCCAACACCTGTCACAGGATGGCAGCTCGGTTCTTCTGGTAGTCGATGATTACCCCGAGAACCTCATCAGCATGCGGGCCCTGCTGGCCCGTCACGATTGGCAAGTGCTGACCGCCGCTTCCGGGCTGGAGGCCTTGAACGCGCTGTTGGCAAACGACGTAGACCTGGTTTTGCTGGATGTACACATGCCGGAGATGGACGGCTTTGAAGTCGCACGCCTCATGCGCAGTAACCATCGCACGCGCTTCACCCCGATCATATTCCTCACCGCCAATGAGCAGTCCGAGGAGGCGGTGCTGAAGGGCTACGCCAGCGGCGCTGTGGACTACATGTTCAAGCCGTTCGACCCCAAGATCCTCAAACCCAAGGTCCAGGCCCTGCTCGACCAGCAACGCAACCGGCGTATGTTGCAGGGACTGACCCGTGAGCTGGAGGCGGCGCGGGCATTCAATGCGTCCATTCTGGATAACGCTGCCGAAGGCATTCTGGTGGTGGACGAGCAAGGCATCATCCGCTTTGCCAACCCCGCCATCTGCCGCCTGCTCTCGGCGCCGGTGCAGCAACTGCAGGGGGCCTACCTGTTGGGGCTGGTGCAACTGTCCAGCGCCACGTTGTGGCAGGAATCCGAGTTCTACCAGGCCTACCTGGCCCGGCGCATCTTCCGCGTGCACGATGCCCAGCTGCGCCGGTTGGGCGGTGAGCTGCTGCCGGTCGCCTTGTCGTGCGCGCCACTGCCAGCTGACCAGCAGGCCATGGTGGTGACCGTGCTAGACATGTCGGCGGTGCACAACCTGCACCAGCAACTTGAGTATCAGGCCATCACCGACCCGCTTACCGGGCTGCTGAACCGGCGCGGGTTCTACCAGGCTGCCGAAAGCGCGCTGCTGCGCAACGAGCGCTCGGACCGGGCCAAGGCACTGATGTACATGGACCTGGACGGCTTCAAGCGCATCAACGACTCGCTCGGCCACGATGCCGGTGACCGCGTGCTGCGCTGGGTGGCCGACCAGCTCAAGGACTGCCTGGGCAATGAGGCGCTGCTGGCGCGCATGGGTGGGGACGAGTTCACTGCCTTGTTCGACGGCCTGCCCTACCCGGAGCAGGCCGGGCGCTATGCTGAACGTTTGCTCGAACGCATCTCCATCAGCCATCAGGTGGATGGGCTGGATGTGTGCCTTGGGGTCAGTATCGGCATCGCCACGTACCCGGACTGCGGAGCGAATGTGGAAGGCCTGCTGCGTGCAGGCGATGCGGCCATGTACGCGGCCAAGCAGCAGGGGCGCCAGCAATACCGCTTCTACGATGAGGAACTCAACGGGCGGGCGCGGTCGCGGCTGATGCTGGAGGACGGCGTGCGCTCGGCCATCGAGCAGCAGGACTTCACCCTGGTCTACCAGCCGCAAGTGGCGTTCGCCGATGGCCGCCTGCGTGGCTTCGAAGCCTTGTTGCGCTGGCAGCACCCCAGTGTCGGTGACGTCCCCCCGGGCCTGTTCATACCCCTGCTGGAAGAAGCCCGGCTGATCAATCGGCTGGCCAGCTGGATCTACGGGCAGAGTGCGGCCCAGCGCAAGGCCTGGTACGCGCATTTTCCCAAGGACCTGGTGCTTGGCATCAGCCTGAGCCGCGCTCAGTTTGCCGCACCTGGGCTGGTGGACGAGCTGGAGCGGGTGATCCAGCGTTACCAACTGCAGCCGGCACACCTGGAAGTGGAAGTGGCAGAAACGTCGCTGATGTACAACATTGACGCGGCTGTAAAACAGATCGACCGGCTGCGCACGCTGGGTGTGCGGGTGGCCTTGGATGACTTTGGTGCAGGCGACTGCTCGCTGCGCATGCTGCGTGACTTGCCCATCGATACCCTCAAGCTCGATCGGCACCTGGTGGCGCGCCTGCCGGATTCGGCGGTGGATGCGGCGCTGGCGCGCAGTGTGCTGGGGCTGTGCGCCGACTACGGCATAACGGTGATCGCCGAAGGCGTGGAAACCCAGGCCCAGGCTGATTGGTTGAAGGCCAGTGGCTGCGCCTATGTGCAGGGTTTTCTGGTGGCGCACCCGATGACCGCCACCGACGCCGGCAGCTTCCCGGCGATTTTCCCCTGGCCAGCGACGTGATTGGCTAGAATCGCCATTCGTTTCGCCAACTGTGTTGCCATGAACGCCTTACGTTACTTGCAAGCCTACCCCCCGCACCTGCAGCAACAGGTGCGGCAGATGATCGATACTGACCGCCTGGGCGAGTACCTGCAGCGGCGCTACCCCGACCGCCACGCTGTGCAAAATGACAAGGCGTTGTACGGCTATGCCCAGGAGTTGCGCCAACGCTACCTGCGCACCGCCCCACCCCTGGACAAGGTGCTGTTCGACAACCGCCTGGACCTCACCCACCGGGCGTTGGGCCTTAACACTGCGGTGTCGCGGGTGCAGGGAGGCAAGCTCAAGGCCAAGAAGGAAATCCGCATCGCGTCGCTGTTCAAGGAAGCCGCGCCGCAGTTTCTGCGCATGATCGTGGTGCACGAACTGGCGCACCTGCGCGAGCGCGACCATAACAAGGCCTTCTACCAGCTGTGCCAGCACATGGAGCCGGACTACCACCAACTGGAACTCGACCTGCGCATCTACCTGACGTACCGGGAACTGCCAGGCAACTGTTAAGGACCACGTAGCATGGAAGTGAGCAAGACCAAAAGCAGCTTCTACCGCCGCCTGTACGTGGCCTGGCTGATCGACAGCCAGACTGCGACCAGCGTGCCCGCCCTGATGGAGGCGACCGGCATGCCGCGGCGCACCGCCCAGGACACCATTGCCGCACTGGCCGACCTGGACATCGCCTGCGTTTTCGAACAGCAGCCAGGGGCGCGTAACCATGCCGGGCACTACCGTATACAGGACTGGGGAGCGATTGACCGGCAGTGGATTGGCCGCCATTTGCAGCAGTTGCGCGAGGTGCTGGGTTACCCCTGAGCGGCATGCGCCGTACAGCACCTTGCATATGAAAAATCCAGGCTTCGGCCAGAATAGAGGCTAAATGACACTATTGGCCGCTGCCCTCGCCAGGCGCTTTGTGTAAGCTCAGCCGCAGTGTGTGCCCCTCCACGGCGAAAGGACTTGAACATGCGGCCATTGCTTTGTGTGCTCGGGTTGTTGGCAATGACAGTGGCGCTGCCCGCCACCGCACACGGCAAACTGCGCCTGGTGGCGGACCGCTGGCCGCCGTTCACCGATGCCAGCTTGCCGGGTGGAGGGCTGGCAACCAGTATCGTCACCACTGCGCTGGCCCGGGCCGGCTATAGCAGCGGCTTCGAAGAAGTGCCCTGGTCGCGGGCGCTGCTGGGCGTGAGCGAGGGGCGTTACGACGTGCTGATCAATGCCTGGTACAACGACGCGCGCACCCAAAGCGGGCTGTTTTCAAAAGCCTACCTCACCAACCGCATTCGCCTGCTGAAACGCAAGGGCAGCAGTTTTCGCTATCAGCGCATGGCCGACCTGTACCCCTATAGCATCGCCGTGGTTCGCGACTACGCCTATTCGGCCGAGTTCGACAGCGATCTACTCCTGCACAAGGTCCCTGTAAGCACCTTTTCGTCAGCTGTGCGCATGCTGGCGGCAGGGCGGGTGAGCCTGGCGATAGAGGACGAGTATGTGGCCCGGTATCACCTGCAGCGCGAACCCGAACAGGTGCGCGACACCGTTACCCTGGTGGAGCCGCCGCTTGCCGAAAACACCTTGCACATCCTGGTCAGCCTCAAGCACCCCGAGCACACGCGCATCGTCGCCCGGTTCGAACGGGCGATCGCGGCGATGAAGGCGGACGGCAGTTACGAGCAACTGCTTCACCGATACGGGTTATGACCCCCGTCAAAGGGCCGGTGCATCTTTCTTCATCAAGTGTGCAGCCAGGGTGCGCAACGGCCCTAACTGGCGGCAGATCAACGCCAGTTGGGTTTGCACCAGCCTTTGATGCTCATCCACGTCATCGGGCATCTGCTCCAGGGCATTGGCTAGGGCTTCTTCGGCATCGCTGTGGATGTCTACCGGCAACCCCGCCGACAGGCCGTTGGCGATTTCGTCGAGGCTGTTGGCCAGGCTGCCGCCTGCGCCTTCGATCAGTTGCTCCTGCACTTCGGCCGGCAGGGCTGTGTCGCGGTGGGCGCCCAGCCCGGAGAGGTAGCTGAGCAACGTGTGGGACAGCACCAGGAAGCGGAAGCCCACGTCCGCTTCCTTGCGGAAGTGCCCAGGCTCCATCAGCATGTTGGCCAGGGTGGTAGACAGCGCTGCATCGGCGTTGTGGGCGTTGCGCCGTGCCAGGCGATACGCCAGGTCGTCGCGCTTGCCGTAGGCGTACTGCTGCATGATCTGGCGCAGGTACACACTGGCGCAGGCCAGGGTGTTGGCCAGCGCCTTGTTCAGCCGCCGCCCCTGCCAGTCCGGCAGGAACAGGAACACCGCCATGATGGCGATCAGGCTGCCCACCAGGGTGTCGAACAGGCGCGGCAGGAACAACCCGTAGCCGTCGCCGATCTGGTTGAAGCAGAACAGCACCATCAGGGTGATCGCGGCAGTGGCCAGGGTATAGCGGGTGGTACGGTTGACGAAGAACACCACCCCGGCCACCACGGCGAACAACGACTGGATGACCGGGTTGGGGAACAGGTCGAACAGCGCCCAGCCGACGGTCAGGCCAACGGCAGTCCCGATGATCCGCTGCACCAGCTTGCGCCGTGTTGCACCGTAGCTGGGCTGGCACACGAACAGGGTGGTGAGGATGATCCAGTAGCCCTGGGTAGGGTGGATCAGGTGCACCATGCCGTAGCCGATCGACAGCGCCAGCGGCAGGCGTAGCGCATGGCGGAACACCAGGGACGTGGGCGTCAGTTGCGTGCGCAGCCGCTTCCACACGTCCTTGAGGGTGCGCGGCGAGCGGTCCAGCAGGCTGCTGTCGCTGGCGTCCGCCAGGCTGTCCGGGTTGCTGGCCGCACTGAGCAGGCGGTCCAGCGTGGCCAGGTTAGCCGCCAGCGCCCGCAGCGAGCGCAGCAGCCCGCGCCAGGCCGGGTTGTTCTGGTTGCGCAGGTACTCCAGCGACGCGTTGAGGTCTTCGAGTGCCTCGGCAAAGCCGCTGGCCAGCACGAACGGCTGGCGCAGGCGTATCGAGCGGGCCAGCTCCTGGCAGGACGAGCCTTGTTTGCGCAGCAGCCGCTGGCAGCGGAACATCACGTCGCTGTGGAAAAACGCCTCGGTCAGAGCGTTGTAAGGGTAGTGCGAGGCGCTGACCCTTTCGTGGATGTCCTGCGCCAGGAAATACAGCTTGAGGTAGCGGCTGACCTTGGAGTTGGGCTGGCTGTTGCCCACCCGATGCAGGATGATCTCCTTGGCGGCGTTCAGCGCCGCCACTACCTTGCCGTTCTGCTGGGCCAGTTCCAGGCGGCGGGCCTCTACATCCAGGGTGCGGATGGGCTCGAACAGGCTGGCCTTGAGCTTGAGGTAGGTGCCTAGCTCGAAATACAGCTTGGCCAGGCTTTGCTGCACCGGCTGGTTGGAAAACAACGCCTGCCACAGCACGGACAGCAGCCCATACCAGGCGGCGCCGGCCACCAGCAGCATGGGCTCGTGCCAGAAGTCCGTCACCATGCCACCGCGCTGGTCCACCCCGATCATGGTGTAGACGGCGGTAATCAAGGTGGCAGAGGCAATGGCGCCATAACGCTCGCCCAGCGCGCCCAGCATGGTCAGCGCGAACGCGGCCAGGGCGAGTGCGGTCACGAACAGCAAGGGGTAGGGGAACAGCAGTTCCACGGCCAGGGCGGCAATGGCAAAGCACACCAGGGTGACGGCCAGGGCGCTCAGGCGGCCCTGCCAGCTGTCGTCGGTCTCGGCCAGGGCGCTGGCGATGATGCCGAGGAACAGCGGGATCAGCAGGCCCATTTCGTTCTGGTGCCAGCACAAGGCCAGGCTGCCGGTGAGGGCGATGGTTACCCGGATGCTGTAGCTGAACTTATCCTGGCCCCACAGGCGACGCAGTGACTGACGCAACGAGCTCGATGACATGATGGCCTGCTAGGCAGTGATCGAATGAATGCATTGAACACGGACCAGCAAGAAGCGTTCCGTGCTGCGCAATGAATTCTACCCTACACGAACTGCGCTGCGGCATTGGCCGAGGCCCAGGCCCACTGGAAATTGAAACCGCCCAGGTGGCCGGTCACATCCAGCACTTCGCCAATGAAGTACAGCCCCGGGCTCTTGAGCGATTCCATGGTCTTGGACGACACCTCGCGGGTATCAACCCCGCCCAGGGTTACTTCGGCGGTGCGGTAACCCTCGGTACCGGCCGGCACCACCTGCCAGTGGGCCAGCGTGTCGGCGATGTGCTGCAGCTCGGCCGGGGTGTACTGCTTCATGGGCCTCGAGTTGAACCACTGCTCCGCCAGCAGGGTGGCCAGCTTGCGGGTGAACACCTCGCCCAGCACCGTCTTGAGTTCGGCGTTGGCGCGTTCGGCCTGCATCTGTTGCAGCCAGCCCAGTGCATCGCGGTCGGGCAGCAGGTTGATCTCGACGGTGTCGCCGGCTTCCCAGAACGATGAAACCTGCAGGATGGCCGGGCCACTCAGGCCACGGTGGGTGAACAGCAGGTTCTCGCGGAAGCTGCTGCCGTTGCAGCTGGCTGTGCAGTCCAGCGAGGTGCCGGACAGCTCGGTACACATGGCCTTGAGTTGCGGCTCGGTGATGGTGAACGGCACCAGGCCGGCGCGGGTGGGCAGCAGCGTGTGGCCGAACTGGCGCGCCACCTGGTAGCCAAACCCGGTGGCACCCAGCGTGGGGATGGACAGGCCACCCGTGGCGATCACCAGGGACTGGCAGGCGAACGTACCGCCGCTGGTTTGCAGCCGGTAGCCGCTGTCGGTTTTCTCGACCTGCTCGATGCTGGTGTGCATGCGGATTTCGGCACCGGCTTCATCGCACTCGGCCAGCAGCATGTCGAGGATGTCGCTGGCCTTGTTGTCGCAGAACAGCTGTCCGAGCTTTTTCTCGTGGTACGCCACGCCATGCTTGCAGACCAGCTCGATGAAGTCCCACTGGGTGTAGCGGGCCAAGGCTGATTTGCAGAAGTGCGCGTTGTGCGAAAGGAAGTTGCCCGGCTCGGTGTACAGGTTGGTGAAGTTGCAGCGCCCGCCGCCGGACATGAGGATCTTTTTGCCGGGCTTGTTGGCGTGGTCGAGGACCAGCACCTTGCGGCCACGGCGGGCGCTGAGCTGGGCACACATCAAGCCGGCGGCGCCGGCGCCGAGAATGATTACATCGGTGGAGTGCACGTTCTGAACCTTCAGATTTGAAATGCTGAGCCCTGTGGGGCCTTACAAAATGCGGACTTTCAGGGACCGACCCTTGATCTTGCCGCTGTTGAGCCGCTGCATGGCCTGCTTGGCCAGTGCCCGTTCCACGGCAACGAATGCCTGGAAGTCGAAGATGGCGATTTTACCCACCTGCTTGCCCGGGATGCCCGCATCCCCCGTCAGCGCACCCAGGATGTCGCCCGGGCGCAGCTTGTCCTTGCGCCCGGCGGCGATGCACAGGGTGCTCATGACTGGCAGCAGCGGCTCGCCGCCCTTGTTCTTCAGGCTGTCCAACGGGTCCCAGCGCAACGGGCTGTTCTGCAAGGCTTCGATGGCCTGGGCCCTGTGGCCCTCGGCCGGCGCTACCAGGCTGACGGCAATGCCCTTCTCGCCGGCACGGCCGGTGCGGCCCACCCGGTGCACGTGGATCTCGGCGTCGCGGGCCAGTTCCACGTTGATGACCATGTCCAGGCCGTCGATGTCCAGGCCGCGGGCTGCCACGTCGGTGGCCACCAGGACCGAGCTGCTGCGGTTGGCGAACATGGTCAGCACCTGGTCGCGGTCACGTTGCTCCAGGTCGCCGTGCAGCGCCTGGGCGACGATGCCCTTGGCGGTGAGGTGGGCGACCACATCCTCGCATTGCTGCTTGGTGAAGCAGAAGGCCACGCAGGACTGCGGGCGATAGTGGCCCAGCACGCGGGTCACCGCCTCCAGGCGCTGCTGGGGGTCGATCTCGATGAAGCGCTGTTCGATCTGGTTGTCGGTGTGCAGGCTCTCGACTTTCACCTGCTGCGGGTCGCGCATGAAGTCTGCCGCCAGTTGCTTGATGCCGGCCGGGTAGGTGGCCGAGAACAGCAGGGTCTGGCGACGTGCCGGGGTCTTGCCGATGATGCTGGCGATGGCATCGAAGAAGCCCATGTCCAGCATGCGGTCGGCTTCGTCCAGCACCAGTGTGTTGAGCCCGCCGAGCACCAGGGTGCCTTTGTCGAGGTGTTGCTGGATACGCCCCGGCGTGCCGACGATGATGTGCGCGCCATGCTCCAGCGAAGCGATCTGCGGGCCCAGGGACACCCCGCCACACAGGGTGAGGATCTTGATGTTGTCCTCGGCCCGCGCCAGGCGGCGCAGCTCTTTGGCCACTTGGTCGGCCAGCTCGCGGGTGGGGCACAGCACCAGGGCTTGGCAGCCAAAATAGCGCGGGTTGATGGGGTTGAGCAGGCCGATGCCGAAGGCCGCGGTCTTGCCGCTGCCGGTCTTGGCCTGGGCGATCAGGTCCTTGCCTTTGAGAATGACCGGCAGGCTCTGGGCCTGGATGGGCGTCATCGAGGCATAGCCAAGGGCGTCCAGGTTGGCCAGCATGGCGGAAGACAGCGGCAATGTGGCAAAGGCGGTGGAGTCGGTGGTCACGAGACAGGCCTGCGGTGCGAAGCGAAAAATGCCGCACAGTCTACCAGCCTCGATGCCATTCCCCCTAAGACTCCATGTGCTGTTCCGGACGACGGGCACGCCTTCCGTCCGTGGGTGCCAGCTGCAGGAAAATCGCCGCAGCCAGCATGGCCATGACGCCGATGGTGAAGAACGTCAGCTGGAAGGCGCCAAGGGTGGTTTCAACGCCTTCGGCGCTGCCCGCCGCCGTGAACCCGCCCAGCAACGCGCCAGCACAGGCAACGCCCAGGCTCAGCGACAACTGTGCCACCACCGACAGCAGGCTGTTGCCGCTGCTGGCGCTGGCGTCGTCGAGGTCGATCAGCGTTACCGTGTTCATGGCGGTGAACTGCAGGGAGTTCACCGCCCCCAGCAGGCCCAGTTGCACCAGCAGCAGCCAGTACGGCGTCTGCTCGTCTACCAGGCCCAGGCCGGCCAGCAGCAGCCCCAGCAGCAACGTGTTGCCGGTGAGGATGATGCGGTAGCCCAGGCGCTCGATCAGCGGCCGGGCGATGGACTTGGCGAGCATGGCGGCGGCGGCCAGCGGGATCATGCTCATGCCGGCCTGGGCTGGCGAGTAGCCAAGCGCCACCTGCAGCAGCAACGGCACCAGAAACGGCAGGGCACCGCTGCCCAGGCGGGCGAACAGGTTGCCGAGGATGCCGATGGCGAAGGTGCGTACGCGGAACAGGCTGGGTGAGAACAACGGCTCCGGGTCGCGCCCGGCGCGCAGCCAGTACGCCGCCAGGCAGGCCATGCCGGCGAACAGCAGCAGCATCACCCGCAGGTGGGGCAGGTGCAGCTCCCCCAGGCCTTCCATGGCGATGGTGATCAGCACCATCGCTGCGCCAAACAGCACAAAGCCCGGGCCGTCGAAGGTGGTGCGCTCAGCGCCGCGCAGGTCGGGGATGAACTTCCACACCGCATAGCAGCCAATCAGGCCCACCGGCAGGTTGAGCAAGAAGATCCAGTGCCAGCTCAGGATTTCCACCAGCCAGCCGCCCACCGTGGGGCCAAGCAACGGGCCGAGCAGGCCGGGGATGGTGATGAAGCTCATGATCCGCACCAGCTCGGTGCGCGGGTACGCGCGCAGCACCACCAGCCGGCCAACCGGCAGCATCAGCGCCCCACCGAGCCCCTGCACGATGCGCGCGAAAATCAGGAAGCCCAGGCTGTTGGCGACTGCGCACAGCAGCGAACCGAAGCTGAACAGCAGGATGGCACTGAAGAAGATGCGCTTGGTGCCGAAGCGGTCGGCGATCCAGCCCGAGGCCGGGATCAGCAGGGCGACGGTGAGCATGTACGAGATGATCACCCCCTGCATGCGCAGGGGGTCTTCGGCCAGGGACCGGGCCATGGCTGGCAGCGCGGTGTTGAGGATGGTGCCGTCCAGCGACTGCATGAAGAAGGCAATGGCCACTACCCACGGGATCCAGCGGGCGGTGACAGGGTCCAGCGGGGTGCGTTCGGGCATGACGTCCTCGTTTGTCGTTACCGGCCCCATCGCGGGGCTGTGGCGCACGCCCGTGTGGCGGTGGGCTTGCCCGCGATGAGGCCGGTAATGCCAGTCACAATGTCAGGTTAAGCCCTTTGACCAGTGCCCCCGGCAAATGACTCGATCCGGTACTGCGCTGCCCATAGGTACTGGTCGACAGGATCATCTCCCGCTCCTGGGTCAGGTCTTCCAGCTGGCTGCCCAGCAAACTGTACAGGCTGTCGTCGAAGCGCATGGTATTCACCGGCCCCTGTATCGCCCCGTTCTCGACCCAGAACGTGGCAAAGCGGGTCAGCCCGGTCATGCGCGCTGCGGGCAGGTCGGAGTAGTTCAGGTACCACAGGTTGCTGATATACAGGCCGGTGCCGAGGCGCTGCAGTACCGCTTCGCTGGGCAGGTTCCCGCCGGCCATGCTCAGTGCACAGGGCGATTCGTAGCTGTCGGCGCCATTGGCCACCCGCTGGAACTCTGCGGCGCTGCGTGCACTGGTCAACTGCTGGCGGGCCTTGCCGTGCTGAATCAGCGGCACGTCCATGCGCGGCGAGCCTTCATCGGAAAACGCCGGGCTCAGCGAGCCGCTGACCTGCTCGCTGAAACTCACCAGCGGGCTCAATTGCCCATCGCCGTTGTACAGGCGCTGCAGGGCACTGTTACCGGTGGCCAGGGCCTGGGCCGAGAAGCCTCCCCAGCACAGCATCCCGGCAATTTCGTCCATGGCTGCAGGCGCGAGGTACGCACGATAGCTGCCAGGCTTCAGGGTAATGGCCGGCTGGCCCAAAAAGCCCAGCTGGTCACGGGCCTGGCGCAGGCGCTGGGTGAAATCACTCGCGTTCCAGGCTTGCCCGGCATAGTTGGCTTTGACGGCCTGGCCATTCTCGTGGAACAGGCTCCAGTCCATGTTGAAGCTGTTGGCCTGGTGCCACCCGAAGGCGCCGAACGAGCTTGCAAAGCCACGGCACACCGGGCCGGCGGCATAGATACCGACCAGGTCCAGGTCACCTGCCTCGCGTTCGATCAGCGCCAGTACTTCATCGAGCACCGGCAGCGGCGCTGCCTGGCAGCTCAGGCTGTTCCAGGGGGCGGTGTTCAGTTGCAGATACGGGTCTATTGGCAGCAGGGGTAGCGTCTGGCGTAGCAACTGCATGGCAGCCTCCAGCCGTTGGCCGTCTACCTGTGCCTCACCGCTCAAGGTGACCAACTGCTCGGCCTGGCGGCCGTCGCGGATCAGCCGCAGGTGCGCGCTGGCCTGGCTTACATCCCCCGCCTGGCGCACCTTGGCGTGGTTGAAACGCACAAACCGGGACTGCTCGGCGCTGTAGCCGAGGGTGAATTGCTCGCCGGCGTGCAGGGCGTTGTGCGCCACCCCCACCAGGGCTTCGAAAGCATGTTGCATCAGGCCTGCCCTCCGAACACGTCGATCTGGCGGAACACGCAGGCTGGGGCCGCATGGCCGACCCTTACCACCTGGTTAGGCTCGCCCTTGCCGCAATTGGGCGTGCCCAGCACCTGGAACGTGCTGCGGTCGCCGACGGCGGCCAGGTTGCGCCAGAACTGCGCCGAGATACCGCGGTAGTTGGGGTTCTTGACGATGCGCTTGAGCTCGCCGTTCTCGATCAGTTGCCCCCATTCGCAGCCGAACTGGAATTTGTTGCGGGCGTCATCGATCGACCAGGAGCGGTTGGTGCGCATCAGGATGCCGTGCTCGATACCCTGAACCAGTTGTTCCAGTGACCGGTCACCCGGCTCGATGTTCAGGTTGGCCATGCGGTCGATAGGCGCCCTGTTCCAGCTACAGGCACGGCTGTTGGCAACGCCCTCCAGGCCAGAGCGGTACTGCGACAGCGCGCCCCCCAGCGGGCGCAGCAACACGCCGTCACGGATCAAAAACTGCTTGGTTGCCGGGGTCCCGTCGTCATCGAAACCATAGCTGGCCAGTTCTTCGCTTATGGTCGGATCGAACGTCACGTTCAGCAATGCCGACCCGTATTGCAGGTGGCCAAAGTCACTGGCTTTTATGAAGCTGGTGCCCGCGTAGTTGCGCTCGTCGCCCAGGATGCGGTCCATTTCCAGGGGGTGGCCGATGGACTCGTGAATCTGCAGCATCATCTGGTCGGGCATCAGCAACAGGTCACGCTGGCCCTCAGGGGTGTTGGGCGCCAGCAGCAGTTGCAGGGCCTGGTCGGCCACCCGCTGGGCCGCGCCTACCAGGCCGCAACGCTCGACGACCTCGAAGCCACCCTGCTGGCCGAAGTTTTCCCGGCCCAGGCTGCGGCTCTGGCTGTCCTGGCCATCGCTGGCGGTGACGCTCAGGCCGGGGAACAGAAAGCGTTGAGCATGGCGCAGCTCGGCGCCAGCAGAGTTCAGGTAGGTTTGCTCCACCACACTCACGCCCAGGCTGGCTTGCCAGTCCACCAGTCGCTCATCGGCGGGCACGCTGGCTGACTCTGCCGCGAGCAGGGCCAGGCAGTTGGCAAGGGAGGGTATGGCCTCATCGAAATGGGGCGAGACAACGTCATGCTGCCCAGTGGGAACGGCCTGCCCACGCAGGTCGAGCAGGCTGTGCCGGGCGATTTGCCGCGCCAGCGCCTCGGCCTGTTCCAGTGCACGCTGAAGGCCTGCCTGGCTGAGGTCGGCAGTGGCGGCGTAAGCCTCTACCCCAGCCACCCGTGCGGTCAGCATGGCGCCTTCGTCCTGGCTGAAAAACGGTGGTTCGGCTACGTTGCGCCGCACCGACAGCGCCTGGTGCGACTGTTTGACATGACGCAGGGAAAACACCTCGGCCGAACTGCGCAGCGCGGCGAAGCGCTGGCGCAGCAAGGCGCTGGAATCGAACATGGGCAGGCCTCCGTTTGCGCGGTGGCTCCCCCTTAGAACCACTCATCCTGCATGCCGAGGCAGGTCGCATCGCGGGCCTCGAGCAGTGCCAGGTCATTATGGCAGCCAGGTACCTCCCAGGTCAGGAAATAACGCGCCGCCTGCAACTTGCCCCGGTAGAAGTCGCGGTCACCGTCATCACCCTTCAATAACCCGAGCTCGGCGTGGATGGCTTGCTCCAGCCAGCGCCAGCCGATCACGCAATGGCCGAACACTTTCAGGTACAGGGCCGAGTTGGCCAGGGCCTGTGCAGCGTGGCCCTGCGCGAGGTCGCCAAGCAGGGCCAGGGTTACCGCCTGCAGGCGGTTGACCAGCTTTTCAAGCGGCTCGCGCAGCGAGTCCAGGTTGGGGTGGTGGCTGGCGCGTTCGCCGGTGGCTGCCACCAGGCGCATCAGTTGCTTGAGGCCGGCGCCGTTGTGCTGCGCCAGCTTGCGGCCGAGCAGGTCGAGTGCCTGTATGCCTTCGGTGCCTTCGTGAATCGGGTTCAGGCGGTTGTCGCGGTAGTACTGCTCCACGGGGTACTCACGGGTGTAGCCGTGGCCGCCCAGTATCTGCACCGCCAGCTCGTTGGCCTTGAGGCAGAAGGCCGAAGGCCACGACTTGACCACAGGGGTGAGCAGGTCGAGCAACTGCTGGGCCTGCTCGCGTGTAGCCTGGTCGCGGGCTGTGTGGGTATCGTCGAACAGGCGCGCCGCATACAGCCCCAGGTCGAAAGCGCCTTCAACGTAGGCCTTCTGTGCCAGCAACATCCGCCTCACATCGCTGTGGGCGATGATGGGTACGGGTGGGGTGTGCGGGTTCCTGTCTTCCAGTGGCCGGCCCTGGGGGCGCTGGCGGGCATAGTCCAGTGAGTACAGGTAGCCCGCGTAGCCTAGCATCACAGCGCCCATGCCCACGCCGATGCGGGCTTCGTTCATCATCTGGAACATGCAGGCCAGGCCTTGGTGCGGCTGGCCGACCAGGTAGCCGATGCACTGGCCGTTGTCGCCGAAGTTGAGCGCAGTGGAGGTGGTGCCGCGCCAGCCCATCTTGTGGAATAGCCCGGCCAACAGCACGTCGTTGCGCGGGCCCAGGCTACCGTCGGGGTTGACGCGGAACTTGGGCACGATGAACAGGGAGATACCTTTCACCCCGGGTGGGGCGTCCGGCAGCTTGGCCAGCACCATGTGCACGATGTTTTCCGACAGCGCGTGATCACCGCCGGAGATGAAGATCTTGTTGCCCTTGAGCCGGTAGCTGCCATCGCCCACCGGCTCGGCGCGGGTGCGGATATCGGCCAGCGACGAGCCGGCGTGGGGTTCGGTCAGGGCCATGGTGCCGAAGTATCGGCCTTCGATCATGGGTTGTAGAAACAGCCGCTTCTGTTCCTCGTTGCCAAAACTCTCGATCAGGTTGGCGGCGCCCATGGTCAGGAAGGGGTAGGCAGTGGTGCCGGCGTTGGCCGCCTGGAAGTGGGCAAAGCAGGCCTGTGACACCAGGCTGGGCAGTTGCATGCCGCCGGCTTCGAAATCCCTGTTGGCGTTGAGAAAGCCTGCCTGGAGAAAGGCGTCGACGGCGGGTTTGACCTCGGGAATCAACTCGGCGCAGCCGTTCACATAGCGCGGTTCGTTTTCATCGGCCTTGCGGTTGTGCGGTGCGAAGCATTTCTCGGCAATGGTGCGCGCCGTGGTCAGCGCTGCGTCGAAGGTTTCGCGGCTGTGCTCGGCGAAACGCGGGCGCTGGGTGAGGGCTTCGGCGTCGAGTACTTCGTACAGTTCGAAGGCCAGGTTGCGGGGGCTGAGCAAGGTCTCGGGCATGGTCGCGGTCCTGAGGCGGAATGCGGCGAGTGTAGGGGGGTGGTTGTGGGAGGGACAGGTTAATAGGTGTGGGTGATATCGGTTTAGAACGTAGTAGCGGCATGCCGGTACTTGCCTTGGTGTTTTCTGCGCTTATGAGA
>NZ_BCAV01000003.1:0-68697 GCF_001320125.1 Pseudomonas sp. NBRC 111119 | reverse complement strand
CAGGCGCTGAACATCTCAACCCATGCGCCCATAAACAAGGAGAGCCGAAGCTCTCCTTTTTTACCAACAGCGATCAACCAATAGTCATCAAACTGGCATTCCCGCCCGCTGCCGCAGTGTTCACACTCACCGCCCGCTCAATCACCAGCCGCTCCAGCGCAACCTGGTGATCCCCGCTGGACAGCCCATGTACCCCCACGATGGCCCCGGCGCGCTTGGCGACCTGCTGGCACACCCCGCGCAGCTGGTCCGAGTCACCATGGTGGATCACGGCGTCGAACGCCACGTCATCCTTGCTCCAGTCCGCCGTCAACCTGACCTTGTCCTGCAGCTCGCGCGGCAGGCGATTGCGCAGGGCCTTGCCGGGTTCGCTGTCGGCCCACACCGCCGAACTGCCCACCGCCAGCACGGCAGCAAGCTGCGCGAGCAGGTCGGCCTCGTTGTCGGCCAGGCACAGCACATGCTCGCGGGGCAGGATGGTGTAGGTGTTGCGTTCGCCGGTCGGGCCAGGCAGCAGGCGCGCGATGCCGCTTTGCGACTGGGTGGCGAACTGGCTGCACAGCGTGCCCAGCTCGCTCAGCTGGTTGCCTTGTGCCCAGGCCTTCAATGCGTGCAACGGCTTGACCAGTTGCTCATGCAGCGCACGGTCAGGCTTGCCGTCGCCGTCCTGCTGCTCGAAGTGCTGGCCGATGGCATCTGCCGGGCGAGTCGACAGCAGGCGGTATAGGTACAGCGGGCCACCCGCTTTCGGGCCGGTGCCCGACAAGCCTTCACCACCGAATGGCTGTACCCCGACCACGGCACCGACAATGTTGCGGTTGACGTACATGTTGCCGGCGTTGGCGCTTTCCACCACCTTGGCGATGGTTTCGTCGATACGGGTGTGAACACCCAGTGTCAGGCCGTAGCCGGAGTTGTTGATCTGCTCGATCAACTGGTCCAGGTTGCGCCGGTTGTAGCGCACCACGTGCAGCACCGGGCCGAAGATCTCGCGCTTGAGCTCGTCGAAGCTGTCCAGCTCGATCAGGGTTGGCATCACGAAGGTGCCGCGCTTGAGCTCGGTGGCATCGGCAATGGCGACCTGGTACACCGGGCGGCCTTTCTCGCGCATGCTCTGGATGTGCTTCTCGATACCCGCCTTGGCTTCGCCGTCGATCACCGGGCCGATATCCACGGCCAGGCGGTCCGGGCAGCCGAGGCGGCTTTCAGCCATGGCGCCCTTGAGCATTTCGATCACGCGGTCGGCGCAGTCTTCCTGCAGGCACAGCACGCGCAGGGCAGAGCAGCGCTGGCCGGCGCTGTCGAAGGCTGAGGACACGACGTCGATCACCACCTGTTCAGTCAGCGCCGATGAATCCACGATCATCGCGTTCTGGCCGCCGGTTTCGGCAATCAGCGGAATCGGCCGGCCCTGGTTGTCCAGGCGCCCGGCCACATTGCGCTGCAGCAGGCGGGCGACCTCGGTGGAGCCGGTGAACATCACCCCTTTGACCCGCTCGTCGCCCACCAGGCCGGCGCCCACGGTTTCGCCGCGACCTGGCAGCAGCTGCAACACACCCTCCGGTATGCCTGCCTCCAGCAGCAGGCGAACGGCCTGGGCGGCGATCAGCGGGGTTTGCTCGGCTGGCTTGGCCAGCACCGGGTTGCCTGCTGCCAGGGCTGCCGCCACCTGGCCGGTGAAGATCGCCAGCGGGAAGTTCCATGGGCTGATGCACACCACCGGGCCCAGCGGGCGGTGGGCGTCGTTACTGAACGCGTTGCGCGCCTGTACGGCGTAGTAACGCAGGAAGTCCACCGCTTCGCGCACTTCGGCAATGGCGTTGGCGAAGGTTTTGCCCGCCTCGCGAATGAGCAGGCCCATCAGCGGCTGGATTTCGGCTTCCATCAGGTCGGCAGTGCGTTCCAGGATGGCTGCACGCTCGGCGGGCGGGGTGGCCTGCCAGATAGGCGCTGCATTCAGGGCGCACTGGATGGCGTTGTCCACGTCGGCGGTGGTGGCTTCCTGCACATGGCCCACCACATCGCGGTGGTCGGCCGGGTTCAGCACTTCAGCTACCGTGCCCTCGCTGGCAGCGCAGGCCAGCAGCGGCGTGGCCTTCCAGTCATTGTTGGCGGTCGCCAGCATGGCGCAGGACAGCGACGCCAAACGGTGTTCGTTGGCCATGTCGATGCCCGCCGAATTGTCACGCTCGCTGCCGTACAGTTCGCGCGGCAGTGGGATGCGCGGGTGCGGCAGGCCGATGCTGCCT
This sequence comes from Pseudomonas sp. NBRC 111119, assembly GCF_001320125.1. Classification (NCBI taxonomy): domain Bacteria; kingdom Pseudomonadati; phylum Pseudomonadota; class Gammaproteobacteria; order Pseudomonadales; family Pseudomonadaceae; genus Pseudomonas; species Pseudomonas sp. NBRC 111119. The sequence continues at coordinate 66,448 of NZ_BCAV01000003.1, read as the reverse complement.
TCCTGGGCCCCCATGCGCTCGATGCTCTGCACCGGGTCGGCCACCAGTTCCTGAATGGAGATGGAGTGGTCGGCGATACGGTTGACGAACGAGGTGTTGGCGCCGTTTTCCAGCAGCCGGCGGACCAGGTAGGCCAGCAGGGTTTCGTGGGTACCCACCGGGGCATACACCCGGCATGGCCGGTTCAGCTTGCCGTCGGCAATCTTGCCGACCACCTGCTCGTACAGGGGCTCGCCCATGCCGTGCAGGCACTGGAATTCGTACTGGCCGGGGTAATAGTTCTGGCCGGCAATATGGTAGATGGCCGACAGGGTGTGGGCGTTGTGGGTGGCGAACTGCGGGTAGATGGCCTCCGGCACGGCCAGCAGCTTGCGGGCACAGGCAACGTAGGACACGTCGGTGTACACCTTGCGCGTGTAGACCGGGTAGCCTTCCAGGCCTTCGACCTGGGCGCGCTTGATTTCGCTGTCCCAGTAGGCGCCCTTGACCAGGCGGATCATCAGGCGGTGGCGGCTGCGCTTGGCCAGGTCGATGACGTAGTCGATCACGTACGGGCAACGCTTCTGGTAAGCCTGGATGACAAAGCCGATGCCGTTCCAGCCCGCCAGCGCAGGCTCGAAGCACAGGCGCTCGAGCAGGTCGAGCGACAACTCCAGACGGTCGGCCTCTTCGGCGTCGATGTTCAGGCCGATATCGTATTGCTTGGCCAGCAGGGTCAGCGCCAGCAGGCGCGGGTACAGCTCATCCATCACCCGCTCGTACTGGGCGCGGCTGTAGCGCGGGTGCAGCGCCGACAGCTTGATCGAGATGCCGGGCCCTTCATAGATGCCGCGGCCATTGGAGGCCTTGCCGATAGAGTGGATGGCCTGCTCGTAGGAGGCCAGGTACTTCTGCGCGTCGTGCTCGGTAAGGGCGGCCTCACCCAACATGTCGTAGGAGTAGCGGAACCCTTTGGACTCGAAGCGGGTGGCGTTGGCCAGTGCCTCGGCAATGGTTTCGCCAGTGACGAACTGCTCGCCCATCAGGCGCATGGCCATGTCCACACCCTTGCGGATCATCGGCTCGCCGCTCTTGCCGATGATGCGGGTGAGCGACGACGTGAGGCCGGCCTCGTTATGCGTGCTGACCAGCCTGCCGGTAAGCAGCAGGCCCCAGGTGGCCGCGTTGACGAACAGCGATGGGCTGTTGCCCAGGTGGGGCTGCCAGTTGCCGTTGCTGATTTTGTCGCGGATCAGCGCATCGCGGGTGCCCTTGTCGGGGATGCGCAACAGGGCTTCGGCCAGGCACATGAGGGCCACGCCTTCCTGGGACGACAGCGAAAATTCCTGCAGCAGCCCCTGAACGATACCGGCGCGCCCGCCGGCGCTTTTCTGGTTACGCAGTTTTTCTGCGATGCCGGCGGCCATCTTGTTGGTGGCCTCGGCGAGCGGTGCGCTCAGGCGGGCCTGTTCCAGCAGCATGGGCACCACTTCCTGCTCGGGGCGGCGGTAGGCTGCAGTGATGGCCGAGCGCAGTACCGACTGGGGCAGGATGCTCTCGGCAAACTCCAGGAAGCACTGGTGGCCATGGTCGACCGGGGCGTCCCCGGCATCCTCTGCCAGGCCACTGGCCTGGCCGTTGATTTCATGCAGGGTCGCGCCACCCTCGAGCTTCTCCAGGTAGTTGAAGATCGCCTGCTTGATCAACCAATGCGGCGTGCGGTCGATGGACTGCGCTGCGGCCTTGAGTCGTTCGCGGGTAGGGTCATCGAGTTTGACCCCAAGGGTGGTCGTCGCCATTTCTTATCCTCGTTATTGCCACGAATGTGGCGTCAGCTGGCGCCAAGATTATCCGCAGGGAGAACCGGGTGCAACCAGGTGCAACCCGAATTTCACGACAGCTGGGTGCAACTCGTCTGACGGTCGTTTCCGACGTTTCTGAAAGCGACATGAATCGTCGTTTCGTTCTAAAAATGCGCTGCCCATGCACTAAACAGGAGCAAAAAACAGGCTTTATCTGAAAGTGCACGGGCAGGTGCAACTTGCAAATGAAAAATGGTTGCACCCCATTTGCGTTGTTGCATAGCATTCCCCGCCTGGGTGCAACCGCCTCGACCGGTTGCACATGAAATAACAACAAACACCAGGGCACACACATGGGTAACCCAATCACGATCACGTTTGTGATCTACATCGCCGCAATGGTGCTGATCGGCTTCGCGGCCTACCGCGCCACTAAAAACCTTTCTGACTACATCCTGGGCGGTCGCAGCCTGGGCAGCGTGGTGACCGCGCTGTCTGCGGGGGCCTCCGACATGAGCGGCTGGCTGCTGATGGGCCTGCCGGGCGCCATCTACTTTGCGGGCCTCTCCGAAGCCTGGATCGCCATCGGCCTTACCGTGGGTGCCTACCTGAACTGGCTGTTCGTGGCTGGCCGCCTGCGCGTGCAAACCGAGCACAACGGCGATGCACTGACCCTGCCGGACTACTTCACCAGCCGCTTCGAAGACAAGAGCGGCCTGCTGCGCATCATCTCGGCCGTGGTCATTCTGGTGTTCTTCACCATCTATTGCGCCTCCGGCATCGTGGCCGGCGCCCGCTTGTTCGAGAGCACCTTCGGGATGTCCTACGAAACGGCGCTGTGGGCCGGTGCAGCAGCCACCATTGCCTACACCTTCGTCGGTGGTTTTCTGGCGGTGAGCTGGACCGATACGGTGCAGGCCACGCTGATGATCTTCGCGCTCATCCTCACCCCGGTGATCGTGCTGATCTCAACCGGTGGTTTCGACCAGACCTTCGCGGCGATCGAGGCGGTCAACCCGGCCAACTTCGACATGCTCAAGGGTGCCAGCTTCATCGGCATCATTTCGCTGATGGGCTGGGGGCTGGGGTATTTCGGCCAGCCACACATCCTGGCGCGCTTCATGGCGGCCGACTCGGTGAAATCGATCGCCAACGCCCGCCGCATCTCCATGACCTGGATGATCCTGTGCCTGGTCGGCACCTGCGCCGTCGGTTTCTTCGGCATCGCCTACTTCTCCGCCAACCCGGAGCTTGCCGGGCCGGTTAACGAAAACCACGAGCGGGTGTTCATCGAACTGGCCAAGATCCTGTTCAACCCCTGGGTTGCCGGTGTGCTGCTGTCGGCTATCCTGGCGGCGGTCATGAGTACGCTGAGCTGCCAGCTGCTGGTGTGCTCCAGCGCCCTGACCGAGGACTTCTACAAAGCCTTCCTGCGCAAGAATGCTTCGCAGGTGGAACTGGTCTGGGTTGGCCGGTTGATGGTGCTGGCCGTGGCGTTGGTGGCCATCGCCCTGGCGGCCAACCCGGAAAACCGCGTACTGGGCCTGGTGGCCTACGCCTGGGCAGGCTTCGGTGCAGCGTTCGGCCCTGTGGTGCTGATGTCGGTGCTGTGGAAGGGCATGACCCGCAACGGTGCGCTGGCCGGCATCGTGGTTGGCGCAGTAACCGTCATCCTGTGGAAGCAGCTTGACCCATGGGGCCTGTACGAAATCATCCCTGGCTTCCTGCTGGGTACCCTTGCCATCGTGCTGGTCAGCAAGCTGGGCCGTCCGACCCAGGCGATGGTGCAGCGCTTCGAAACGGCTGATGCTGCCTATCACGCCGAGAAGTAAAGCTGGCGCAGCGGTGCCGGCCTTGCCGTCGGCACCAACCAGCAGCCAGGCCTGACGCGGCCGGCAAGGCAAGGTAAACTTGCCGCCCGCGCAGGAGTTGCCATGAACTATCGTCACGCCTTCCACGCCGGCAACCATGCCGACGTCCTCAAGCACATCGTGCTGACCCGCCTCATCGCCCTGATGTCGCGCAAGGAACAGCCATTCGCCTACATCGACACCCACGCCGGCCTGGGGTTGTATGACCTTCAGGGCGACCAGGCGAGCCGTACCGGTGAGTACCTCGACGGTGTCGCGCGCCTGTGGGGCCGTGACGACCTGCCGGCGATGGCTGCCGATTACCTCCGCATCATCAAGCGCCTGAACGCGGATGGCGAGCTGCGCTATTACCCCGGTTCCCCCGAACTGGCCCGACGCCTGATGCGCCAGCAGGACCGTGCCCTGCTCAACGAGAAGCACCCTGAAGACGGGCCGCTGCTCAAGGAAAACATGAAGAAGGACCCGCGCGTGGTCGTGCACCTGGGCGAGGGCTGGCACGTGCCCCGGGCCCTGCTGCCGGTGCAGGAAAAGCGCGCGATCATGCTGATCGACCCGCCGTTCGAACAGGCCGATGAGCTCAAGCGCTGCACCAGCGCCATGAAAGAGGCAATTGGCCGCATGCGCCAGACGGTCGCAGCCATCTGGTACCCGATCAAGGACCAGCGCTCCCTCACCCGTTTCTACCAGGACCTGACCAGCACTGGCGCGCCCAAGCTGCTGCGGGTGGAGCTGTATGTGCACCATCAGGACAGCCCGCAGGGGCTCAATGGCTCCGGCCTTGCCATCGCCAACCCGCCTTGGGGCCTGGAGGAAGAACTCAGGGAGCTGCTGCCCTGGTTGGCCCGGGAGCTGGCGCAGACGGCGGGTAGCTACCGCATGGACTGGTTGATCGCCGAGTAACGTGCCTGGCCTGCCGGCGATAGGGCCAGTTGGAATTCTTTGCGTTATAATCTCGCCTTTTAGCCGCCACCCGCCCCTGGGGCCGCTGGCGCATTTCTACAGAATGAAGAGGCTCATCCCTTGGCATTGACGATTCTTGGCCTGTCGGGCGCCCTTAGCCATGACCCTTCCGCGGCGCTGTACATCGACGGCAAGCTGATTGCCGCCGCCGAAGAAGAGCGCTTCGTGCGTGACAAGCATGCGAAGAACCGCATGCCTTACGAGTCGGCGAAGTTCTGCCTGGAGCAGGCCGGCATCAAGCCGTCGGACGTCGACGTGGTCGCCATCCCGTTCGCCCCCATCAGCCTGTTCGGCAAAGCCCGCTGGCACTACGCCAAGCGTTACTGGTATGCCCCGGACCGCGCCCTCGACGCCATCCTGATGGGCAACCGCCGCTACAAGCGCTACCGCAAGAAGATCGTCTGGTGCCTGGAGCAGCTGGGCTTCGACCCGAAAAAAATCAAGATCGAACCGGTCGAGCACCACTTGGCCCATGCGTCCAGCGCCTACCACTGTTCGGGTTTCAAGGAAAAAACCGCGATCCTGGGCATCGATGGCAAGGGCGAATACGCCACGACCTTCTTCGGCTACGGCGAAAACGGCAAGATCCACAAGATCAAAGAGTTCTTCGACCCCGATTCCCTGGGTGGGCTGTACGGTGCGATCACCGAATTCCTGGGCTTCGAGATGCTCGACGGCGAGTTCAAGGTCATGGGCATGGCGCCGTATGGCGACGCCAGCAAATACGACTTCTCGCGTTTGGCCAGTTTCGAGAACGGCGAGTTGGTGATCAACACCGAGTACGCCAACGTCATCGGCTTGCGCCGCCATAAAGAGAAGGGCAAGGGCTTCTATTTCTCGCCCAAGCTCATCGAGTGGCTGGGGCCCAAGCGCGAAGGCGATATCGCCGACGAGCCGTACATCCACTATGCCGCCAGCATGCAGGCCTTGTTCGAGAAGATCGCCCTGCAGATGATCGACCACTACCTGGGCGACACCCTGCGCGAAACCGGCAAGCTGGCATTTGCCGGTGGCTGCGCGCTGAACGTCAAGCTCAACCAGAAGATCATCGCCCGCTCCGACGTCAAGGAGCTGTTCGTGCAGCCGGCCTCCGGTGATGCTGGTACCGCCGTGGGTGCTGCGGCCTATGTGTCCCACGCCCGCGGCGTGCCGGTAGAGAAGATGGAGCACGTCTACCTCGGCCCTTCGTATTCCAACGAAGACGTGATCGCCGCCTGCGCCCGTCACCCGAATGCGCCCAAGTGGCGCAAGCTGGACGACATGCCGCAGCGCATCGCCAAGATCATGGTCGAAGGCAACCCGGTGGCCTGGTTCCAGGGGCGCATGGAGTTCGGCCCGCGTGCCCTCGGTGGCCGTTCGATCATCGGTTGCCCGAGCGTGCCGGGTGTGGCCAACCGCATCAACGAGCAAATCAAGTTCCGCGAGCGCTGGAGACCCTTCTGCCCGTCGATGCTCGACACCGTGGCCCCGCAGATGATCAAGGTCGATCACCCGGCGCCGTTCATGACCTTCACCTTCGAAGTGGCCGAAGAATGGAAAACCCGTGTACCCGAAGTGGTTCACGAGGACGGTACGTCGCGTGCCCAGGTACTCATGCGCGAGTACAACCCGCGCTACTACGACATGATGAAGGCCCTGGAAGACCTGACCGGCAACGGTGTATCGCTGAACACCTCGCTGAACCGCCGCGGTGAGCCGATGATCTGCTCGCCAACCGATGCCCTGAACATGTTCTTCGGTTCCGACCTGCAGTACCTGATCATGGAAGACATCCTGGTCGTGAAGGACGGCGCCGCCGCGTATGACCAGCCGCTCTGAACCGCGCATCCTGCAGTTCTGCCATGGCTATGACGGGCCGTTCCTCGACTGTGCCCGTCAGTACGCCAGCCTGTTCCAGGGCAGCGGCTACAAGGTCACTACCGTGTTCCTCACCGGTGCGCCCGACCCACAGGTTGCGGCGGGTTGCGCCTCGGATGAAGTGCTGTTTCTGGGGTTCAGCTCCAAGGCCGTGCGTGGCCTGAAACTTGGCGCCATCCGCGCGCTGCGGCGCATTGCCGCCGAGCGCCAGTTCGCCTTCTGTATCGCCCACCGCTTCAAGCCCATCTATGTGGCCTTGCTGGCGACCGGTTTGCCGGTGATCGGCGTTCACCATGCTTTTGGTGACTATCAGCGCAAGGGGCGGCAGCTGTTCGCCAACCTGTTTGCCAAGCGCCTGAGCCTGCTGGGTGTGTCCGATGCGGTGCGTGACGACATGCGCCGCTGCCTGCCGAAGTGGCCGGCCGAGCGGATCCAGACCTTGTACAACCGCATCGATATCCAGGCCTTGCAGGCCGCCCTGGTGCCGCGCGCCGAGGCTCGTCAGGCCCTGGGCCTGGGCCCGCAGGCCTGGGTGGTGGGGAACGTCGGCCGCCTGCACCCCGACAAGGACCAGGCCACCTTGCTGCGCGGCTTTGCCCAGGCGCTGCCCGGGCTGCCGGCAGGTGCCCGCCTGGCGATCCTGGGCAAGGGGCGGCTGGAACCTGTGCTCAAGGCCTTGGCCAGCGAGCTGGGTATCGCCGGGCAGGTCGATTTTTTGGGCCAGGTGCCCGATGCGCGCCGGTATTTCCAGGCGTTCGATGTTTTCGCCCTCAGCTCCGACCATGAACCGTTCGGCATGGTCCTGCTCGAAGCCATGGTCGCCGGCGTGCCGGTGCTGGCAACCGCCTGTGGCGGTGCCCGCGAAGTGGTCGAAGGTGTGGGCATGCTGTTCCCGTTGGGTGACGCGGCGCAACTGGCCGAGGGCCTCAGGCACATGGCGCTGCTGGATGGACAGCAACGCACGGCTTGCGCCGAACACATGTTGCAACGCCTGGCGGAGCGCTTTTCTGACCAGGCGGTGCGCGAGGCCTTCTGGCAGCTGCCCCAGGTGCGCGCGTTGGTGGAGGCCTGATGCTCAATCATGTAAAGGCCCTGCGCGAGCGCGGCTGGCAAGCCATCGACGGCGAAGCCTACGCCCAGGCCTGGGCGCGTTTTGGTGGCAGCGTTGCGACCCACCCACAGGTGGTGCAACAGCTGGCCGACCTGGCCGGTATCCCGGTGCGCTACCTGGGCTGGCACCAGGCGGGCGAGCTGAAGGCGGCCATCCCCACGTGGGGGCGGCACCTGGCGCTGTCCAAGGACGTGCTCAAGCGAGCTGGCAAGAAAGCCCTGTTCGACCTGGGCAATGCTGAAATCATCCTGCCCGCGGCGCCTGATGCCGGTGCCCCGTTGCGCCATGCCGTGCGTTACCTGTCCGAGCTGAACCAGGGCCGTTTCAGCGGCCTCAAGGTGCAGAAGGAGCAGTTGGCCATGGCCCGGGCGCCAGAAGACCTGTCGAAGAAATTTCGCTACAACCAGCGCCGCGAGCTGCGGCTGCTGGAAGAGGCGGGCGGTGTGGTACGGCCCATCAGCGATTTCAGCGCCCAGCAAATCGCCGACATGTACTGCGACCTGTTCCTGCGTCGCTGGGGCTTCCCGGCCACCGGCGCCCAGCAGATGGGTGAGGTGCTGGGGCGCTTGCACAACCTGTTGATCGGTTCGGTGCTGCTGCTGGGCGACAAACCCATTGCCATTCAGCTGGTGTACCGCGTCGAGGCGCCAGAGTGGATCAGCGTCGAGTACATCAACGGCGGGGTCGACCCCGAAACCAAGGCCTTCAGCCCCGGCAGCGTGTTGAGCTTTCTCAATACCCAGGCCGCCTGGGAACACGCCCGCGCCCTCGACAAGCCGCTGCGTTTCTCGTTCGGCCGGGCCGACCGCGAGTACAAGGACCGTTGGTGCAGCCCTGTGCCGGTGTATCAGGCGTGAGCCGCAAGCAGCAGTTGCTCAAGCGCCACCGGCGCAACAAGCGCCTGGGTCTGTTGATGGCCCTGGTGGTGCTGGTTGCGCTGGGGGGCTTCATCTGGTGGCTGCCGCTGCTGCTGTTGCCGCTGCTGTGGGTCGCCCACGAGGCGTGGCTGGCCGACCACCTGTTCTATGGGGCCGGCGAGGACTACACCTACCGCTTTCCGGCGGCCGATGAACTCCCCGGGGTGAGCCTGCAGGGCGGTCGCCTGATGGCTGAGGGGTTGCAGCCGCACCACGACGGCACGTTGCTGTTGCAGGTAACGCTGCGCTGTGGCGTGCTCGGGCGCCTGTTCGACCCAGGCGTGCGCATTCAGGGCCCGCAAGGCGAAGACCTGCAGGTGTTCGAGCGGGGTGTACGCGGTGTGCGCTTCGTGAACCTTACCGGCCTTGGCCAGGCGCTGGCGGACGGCCAGGTGACCCTGCGCGGCCGCCATTGCCGGTTGGTTGGCCAGCCCCGGCTGTGGGCGTTTGCCCAGGAGGACCTGCGGCGCAAGCGCGTCATGGTCATCGCGCCCCATGCCGATGACGCCGAGCTGGCCGCCTATGGCCTGTACAGCCAGGCTGACGAAGCCTGGGTGGTCACCCTCACGGCCGGCGAGATCGAAGCGGAGCACTACCAGGCCATGGGCCTCTCGGCTGTGGAGGCTGCGCGCCTTAAAGGCAGGCTGCGGGCCTGGGACAGCATCGCCGTGCCGCGCTGGGCCGGGGTGCCAGAACGCAATTGTGTGCAACTGGGCTATTTCTGCCTGCAACTGCCTGCCATGCGCGATGCCCCGGCTTCACCTTTTGGGTCCCGTGAAGCCGACATGGCCGACACACGGCCGTTCCGCACGCTGAATCAATTGGCCCTGCCCGGCGACGATGGGGCGCCCACCTGGCACAACCTGCTGGCCGACCTGCGCGCGGTGCTGCGCGAGGCACGCCCGCAGGTCATTGTGATGCCCCACCCGGTCCTGGACCCGCACCCCGACCATGTGGCTGCCCAACAGGCGCTGCACGAGGCGTTGCAAGGGCTGGACTGGCAGCCTGAAACCCTGCTGGGCTACGCCAACCACCTGCACGACAACGACCGCTGGCCCATGGGCGACAGTGGCGCGGGCGTGGCCCTGCCACCCATGACCGGCGACCAGCCTGTAGGGCGGCCCTGCACACTGATGCTGGACGCACGCCTGCAGCGCGACAAGGCCATGGCGCTGGGTATGATGCATGACTTGCAGCCTCGGCCACCGTTCAAGCGGCGGCTGCGCCGTTTCATTCAGCGCTGGCTGGCCGGGCGGCGCCTGTCGCCGTATGGCGAAAATGAATTTTTCCGCAAGGCCGTGCGCCGTCACGAGCTGTTCTGGGTCTTGAAGGGCCGCCACCAGGGTGTTGATCGGGAAACCGTATGAAGCGCTACAAAGTCCTGCAACTGCAACCGGACTACAACATCAAGCAACACGACTTTGCCGACCTGGCCGAACAGATCTTCAAGGCACTGCCGGCTGACCGGTTCGAAACCACCATGGCGTTCCTCAAGGGCCGGCCGCAAGCGGGGCAGCCGGTGAGCCGCGCTGACCATTCTGTGTATTTCGATTTCGCCGACAGCGCTCTCAAAGGCATGCGCCTCAAGGCCCTGTGGCAGTTGTACCGGTTTTGCCGGCGCGAGCGCTTCGACGTGGTGATCTGCAACCGCTTCAAGCCGGTAAACATGCTGTTGCAACTCAACCGTTGGCTGAAGATCCCCCTGTGCATTGGTATTTCCCACGGCTTTGGCGAATATGACCGTTTTTATCGTCGGCGCCAGACACAACGGCTGATCGACCAGCACTGGCAGTTCGTGGGGGTATCGCCTGCCGTGAAGCAGTACCTGCTCGATTGCCGCTGCGGCTTCACCGACAGCAACACCCACGCCATCACCAACGCCATCGACACCGATCAGGCCACGGCCTTGCAACTCACGCGCGCCGAGGCCCGTGCGCAACTGGGCCTGGCCCAGGATGCGCGGCTGGTGGGGGCACTGGGCCGGCTGGTGCCTGTGAAGGGGCACACCTACCTGCTCCAGGCGTTCGCTGCCTTGAAGGACAAATACCCCAACGCGCAGTTGGCCATCATTGGTGCCGGTCGAGAACAGGCGCGTCTACAGGCGGAAATCGAACGCCTTGGGCTGGCAGGCCGTGCGCACCTGCTGGGTTTCAGGGACAACGCCTTGCGTTATGTGCGGGCGTTTGACATCTGGGCCATGCCGTCGCTGGCAGAAGGCCTGGGCCTGGCGTTGCTCGAGGGCATGAGCGGGCGCTTGCCGGTCATCGCCAGCGATGTACCTGCCATGCTGCCGCTGATTACCGGCGCAGGCGGCGAAGTGATCAAACCGGCAGACGTGGCCAGCCTTGCCGCCGCGCTGGACCGCTACCTGGCGCTGGATGACAACGCGCTGCAGGCCAAGGGCGAGCAGGCGTTCGACTACCTCAACCACAACCATGACATCACGGTGTTCCGCCAGCAGTACCTGGCGCTGATCGAGTCTGGCCTGGCCGCCCAGGAGGCAAAATGACCGCCGAGCAAACCCTGGTGACGGTGATCATCGCATCGTACAACCACGGCCCCTACATCGAGCAAAGCATCCTCAGCGTGCTCAACCAGACCTACCCGCACATTGAATTGCTGGTGATCGATGACGGCTCGTCGGATGACAGTGTCGAGCGCATACAGCGCCTCCAGGCCCAGCATGGTTTCGACTTCCGCGTGCAGCGCAACCAAGGCCTCACGCAAACCCTGAATGACGCCATTGCCCGTGCCAGGGGTGAGCTTATTGCCCCGTTCGGCTCGGACGACATCATGATGCCGGACCGTATCGCCATCCAGGTGCAGTACATGGCCGACAAGCCCGAAGTGGGCATCTGCGCCGGCAACATCGAGCTGATCGACGCCCAGGGCGAACTGTTCCCTGAGGCCCGCCAGCGCCGTGACGTACCGTTCCGGCGCCTGGATTTCGAGGATATGTTCCTCGAGCGCAAACCGTACCCGCCCGCACCCACGCTGCTGATCCGCCGTGAGGCGCTGCAGAAGGTTGGTGGGTTTGACCCGGATGTGCGCCTGGAAGACCTGATGATCGAGCTGAAGGTGACCCACGCAGGCTACTTCATCGATGGCTTGAGCGTGGTCATGGCGCGCTACCGCAAGCACGCCAGCAACACCTACAAGAATCACCGTTTCATGATCGACAACATCCTGCGCACCTACGCCAAGTTCAAGGACCACCCGGCCTACGAAGAGGTGAAGTTCAAGGCCTTGAACTCGATGTTTCTCAAGGTGGCCAACCGTGATCGCAAGCTGGCCCGTGAGCTGTTGGCGCAGATCCCCCTGCGGGCCTACACACGCAAGACCTGGCGTGGCCTGGGGCGGTTGTTGTTCTCGCCGCTGGAAAAGGCCTGATCGGCCATGGGGTGGATTTCGCGTTACCTGGCCAAGCGGGCCAAGCGGGCCATTCGCAAGCTGCCGGCGATTGAGCGTGGCCAGGCGCGGTTTGCTGCGCGCTACCCGCAGTACGCCTTTGGTGTGGGGAGCTACGGCGTGCCTGAGGTGCATGACTGGAATGAAGGTGCAACCCTGCGCATTGGCGCGTATTGCTCCATCGCCGAGGGCGTGCAGATTTTTCTGGGTGGCCATCACCGCGCGGACTGGGTAACCACCTATCCGTTCCCGGCCATGCTCAAGGAAGCAGCCGGGATTGAGAACTACGCCTTCAGCCGTGGTGATGTCTGTATCGGCAACGATGTGTGGCTGTGCTCCAACTGCACCCTGCTCTCGGGGGTGAGCATTGGCAGTGGCGCGGTGGTAGCCGCGGGTGCACTGGTGACCCGGGATGTGCCACCCTACGCGGTGGTGGGCGGCAACCCGGCGCAAATAGTGCGTTGGCGCTTCCCGGAAGAGGTGCGCGCCCAGCTGCTGGCCAGCGCCTGGTGGGACTGGCCGCCGGCCGAAATTGCCCAGGTGGTGGGCAAGCTGTGCAGCGAGGATATCCAGGGGTTTCTGGACTACGCCCGGCAGCGCGGCTCAGGCGCGGTTCGCTGAGCCTGGCTCCAGCTGTGCACCGGGTGCCTGCTGTCGGCGGGCAAGGCGCTTGCCCAGGGCTATGCCGGGTTTCTCCAGCAGCAGGAAGGTCGCGCTGCTCAGGGCTACCAGCGCAATGCAGGCCACCACCACCAGTGCCATGAATGCCCCGGTGTCGTCATAGCTGAACCCGTACCGAGGGTACAGGTAGTAAGCCAGCCACCACAGCACCAGCCCATGCAGCAGGTACAGGCTGTAGCTGATTTCCCCCAGCCAGCGTGCGCTGCGCAGGCGCAGGGCGCCGAGCAGGTCGTTGCCGGACACCACGATGCAGAACACGATGCTGAGCAGCAGCAGCGGGAACACTGCAAAGGTCTTGTTCAACCCCAGCATGACCACGGCCAGCAAGCCCACGGCCACCCAGGTGCCCTGGCGGCGCTGCGCCCACTGCACCAACGCCGGCCTGCGTACCCAGTACACGGCGGCAATACCGCCTGCGAAGCTGAGCAGGTACTTTTTCTTCAGGGCATGCTCCCAGCCGACCAGCTGCGCCAGCCCGTACAGGGCAACCAGGCAGATCAAGGTTCTGAGCAGCGTGCCTCGGTAGACGAAGGCCATGCCGAGCAGCGGCAATGCCAGGTAGAAGTAGATTTCGTAGTTCAGGGTCCAGGTCACGTTCGAGATCAGGTTGCCGGTGCCCGCCAGCTGGTTGATGTCAGGGCGATGAAACGCCAGCCACCCGGCCAACTGGCCGACCAGGGCCAGCGGCGTGTCCAGCAACGCCCAGCCCTGCAGGTAGAACACGCTCAGCAGTACCACCGCCAGCAGGCCCAGGTACAGCGGGTACAGGCGCATCACTCGGGAGATGGCAAAGGCCCGCCAGTCAAATTGCCGGCCTTGCTGCAGCAGCCGGTTCCAGAACAGGAAACCGGTAATCATGAAGAACAGCGCCACCCCCACCTGGCCGACCTGGGCGAAGAACCGCTCGGGTGGCATGCCGATCTGGCCGGTGTATTGGTAATGCCAGGCAATCGCGGCGTGGTGGATGAACACGCCCAGTGCCAGGTAGCCGCGCAGGCCATCAAGGGTGGCCCAGCGGCCGGCGACTGGCGCCAGGTGGCGAGCGACCAGGTTGCTGCGCAACAGCAGGCGGGCGCTCAGCAGGGCCAGGGCAAAGACCAGGGCGCCCAGCAGGGGGGCCAGCAGCGCCATGTCAGCGCTGCGCCCCGTGGGACAACTGCACTTGTTGGCGCACGGCGCGGCTCATGCTGCGGTTGGCCGACAGGTCATAGCCCTCCAGCAGGGCCTGAACGTTTTCTTCGAACAACCACTGGCGGTCTTCGTCGTAGCGCTGCATGTGCCGCAGGTTGCGCTGGCGCAGTTCGGCGGACAGGGGCGAGGGCAGCAGGCGCATGTCGGCCAGGTCGATCAGGCCGAACTCACCGTTGTCCAGCAGCAGTACGTTGCCCAGGTGCAGGGAGCGGAAGTACACCCCTTGCTGGTGCAGGCGGCCGATGAACTGGCCCAGGCGCCCGACCAGGGCCTGGCGCTCAGCCAGCGCCGGGCAGGCCTGCAGGGCCTGGCGCACGGTGCGGCCTGCCAGTGGCAGGTAACGCACGCCCTGTGAGCCGTCGGCGTAGTTCAGCAGCTCGACTACCTGTGGGGTGGCAATGCCTTCCAGGGCCAGTTGCTGGCTGTTTCTGACGAAGCGCCGGGCATAGGGGTAGAAGCTGCCGGCCGTGTACCAGGGGCGGGCACGGAACAGCTTGAGGAAGCTGCCATCCTGCAGCAGCAGCACCTTTGGCCCAAGGCCATCTTCTTCGATGACCTTGGCGCCCTGGTGCAGTGCTTGCACCTGTACAGGGGTCAAGGTGTGGCGAGTGGCTGCAACCAGGCGGCCGCCTCGGCGGGCGATGTTCAGCCCGGCGATCAGGGCCAGCGGGATCCACAGCAGGAACCAGTGCTCCTTTGGCCGCGAGAGGATGCCACCGCCTTCGGTCAGGCCTGCGCCGATGCCGAATACCAGCAGCGCCGTGGCCATCTGCAGGGCCGGGTGCCTGCGGTATTTCCAGCCGCTATACAGGGCGTAGCCAAGCATGCCAAGCCAGGGCAACATGCCCAGGATGCCAACGTAATACAGGACGCCCATGGCGAAGCTGTGGGGTTCACTGAAGGGGTAACCCACCCCCACATCGATGCTCAGCGGCGCGTCATAGCCATGGCCGATCAGCGGATGCTGCAGGAACAGCTCCCAGGTGGTGTGCCAGATCTCGAAGCGGTAAGAGTCGCCCCGCGCCGTAATCAGTTGCGGGTCAACCAGCAGCACCAGCACGATGAACACCGGCGCTGCCAGGAACAACGGAATGGAGCGGCGGTCCAGGCACAGCAGGGCGATCCAGTTGACGGCCAGGGTCATGGCCACCAGCGGTGTGCGGGAGCCGGTCGCGACCACGGCGGCGAACATCACCGCGAACGCCGCCGTGCACAGCGCCACGGTGAGTGCACGCTTGCTGTTGACCGCCATCCACAGCCAGTAGACACCGAAGAAACCGAACAGGTGAGAGCTGAGCAACGGGTTGTCCAGAGCCCCCGCGCCGATCAGCCGGCTACCTGGCTGGTAGGTCAGCACGAAGGTGGACAGGTCGCGCAGGGTGGCCACCAAGGCCAGCAGGGCAGCCCCCAGAAACAGCGCCTTGAGGGCTTCGGGGCGGTAGCGCAGCATCAGGCCAGTACCCAGGAACAGCATCAGGGTGTGCAACGGGCGCTTGATCAGGTTGTCGGCCTCGGTGGGCGAAGGCGACCAGGCCAGGCTCAGCACGGCATAGCCGGCAAACAGCAGGAACAGCCACAGCAGCGGCTCTCGCAGCAAAGGCTTGAGTGCACTTGGCCGCACGCATAACGCCAACAGCGTCGGGATGCTGAACAGGCCGTAGTACAGCTTGTGATGCAGGCTGCGATCGGGCAGGAAGAACAGCGCACCCAGCAGCGAGAGCATGCCGGCGGGCAGCAGCCACAGGCACACGAAATCGTAGAAGCGGTTGCCGACGTTCTGGAGGCTGCTTGGGGACATGAGCGAAACGGGCCTGGGTGTGAAGAACGGGCAATGTTAACCCAGCTTTGCACGCATTGCTGCTGGTACGCGCCTGGTCGTCGTTAACCGACGTGCAAGGCAACCTGTGCTAAAGTCAGCACCCCATTTTCAGCATGTTCCGTGATATGACAGACGCCAAAGGCTCCAGCAGTTCATCGAGCATGAAGATCTACCTCCGTCTACTTGGCTATGTCCGCCCCTACATCGGCGTGTTTCTGCTTAGTATCCTGGGCTTTCTGATCTTCGCTTCGACTCAGCCCATGCTGGGCTATATCCTCAAGTATTTCGTCGACGGCCTGTCCAACCCGGACGCCTCGCTGTTCCCCAACGTCCCTTACCTGCGCGACCTCAACCTGTTGCACACGGTACCTGGGCTGATCATTCTGATCGCCGCCTGGCAGGGGCTGGGTTCGTTTCTGGGCAACTACTTCCTGGCCAAGGTCTCCCTGGGCCTGGTACACGACCTGCGGGTGCAGCTGTTCAATAACCTGCTGACCCTGCCCAACCGCTACTTCGACCAGAACAACTCCGGGCACCTGATTTCCCGCATCACGTTCAACGTGACCATGGTCACCGGTGCTGCCACCGACGCCATCAAGGTGGTGATCCGCGAAGGCATGACCGTGATCTTCCTGTTTGCCTCGCTGCTGCTGATGAACTGGCGCCTGACCCTGGTGATGCTGGCCATCCTGCCGCTGATCGCCTTCATGGTGGGCCGCGCCAGCAAGAAATTCCGCAAGCAGAGCAAGAAGATCCAGGTGGCTATGGGTGACGTGACCCACGTGGCATCGGAAACCATCCAGGGTTACCGGGTAGTGCGCAGCTTCGGCGGCGAAACCTACGAGCAACGGCGCTTCCTCAAGGCCAGCCAGAGCAACACCGACAAGCAGCTGCGCATGACCCGCACCAGCGCCATCTATACGCCGCTGCTGCAGTTGGTGATCTACGTGGCCATGGCGGTGCTGATGTTCCTGGTGCTGTACCTTCGCGGCGACGCCTCGGCGGGTGACATGGTTGCCTACATCACCTTGGCCGGTCTGCTGCCCAAGCCGATTCGCCAGCTGTCGGAAGTCAGTTCGACCATCCAGAAGGGCGTCGCCGGTGCTGAAAGCATCTTCGAGCAACTGGACGAGCCGCGTGAGCTGGACAAAGGCACTGTGGAGCGCGATTCGGTCAAGGGTCGCCTGGAAGTGCGCAACCTCAGCTTCACCTACCCAGGTACCGAGCGCCAGGTACTGCGCGACATCAACTTCACCGTCGAGCCCGGGCAGATGGTGGCGCTGGTGGGCCGGTCCGGCAGTGGTAAATCCACCCTGGCCGGCCTGATTCCGCGCTTCTACCACCACGACACCGGCGAGATTCTGCTCGATGGCGTTGAAATCGAAGACTTCAAGCTGCTGAACCTGCGCCGCCACATCGCCCAGGTCAACCAGCACGTCACGCTGTTCAGCGACACCATCGCCAACAACATTGCCTATGGTGACCTGGCCGGTGCCCCGCGTGCCGATATCGAGGCGGCCGCCGAGGCGGCGTTCGCCAAGGACTTCGTCGACCAGTTGCCCAAGGGCTTCGATACCCAGATCGGTGAAAACGGCGTGCTGTTGTCTGGCGGCCAGCGCCAGCGCCTGGCAATCGCCCGAGCGTTGCTGAAGAACGCACCCTTGCTGATCCTGGATGAAGCCACCTCGGCGCTGGACACCGAGTCGGAACGGCACATCCAGGCCGCCCTGGACCGCGTGATGGAAGGCCGCACCACCCTGGTGATCGCGCACCGTCTGTCGACCATCGAGAAGGCCGACCAGATTCTGGTCATGGACCAGGGTTGCCTGGTGGAGCGTGGCACCCACGCCGAGCTGCTGGCAGCCAATGGCTATTATGCCCGCCTGCATGCCATGGGCCTGGATGAACCGGCCAAGGCCGATATCACCTGAAACCCGCCACACCGGGGCCCTGGCGGCCCCGGTTGTATCCGGATGTTCCCAGGGTGATCTGGCCGTAAAGCCACCGTTCACCCTGTGCTAATATCCCGTCCCTGTTCACTATTTTCATATGGGTTGCCCATGAAGTTGTCCATGCCGCGTTTCGATCAAGCCCCGGTACTGGTGGTCGGCGATGTCATGCTCGACCGCTACTGGCATGGCGGTACCTCGCGTATCTCGCCTGAAGCGCCAGTGCCGGTGGTCAAGGTCGATCAGATCGAGGATCGCCCGGGCGGCGCGGCCAACGTTGCGTTGAACATTGCGGCGCTGGGTGCGCCTGCGTCGCTGATCGGTGTCACCGGGCAGGACGAGGCCGCCGACAGCCTGGCCAACAGCCTGCACGCGGCGGGTGTGCGCTCTGTGTTCCAGCGCATCGCCCATCAGCCGACCATCGTCAAGCTGCGGGTCATGAGCCGCCACCAGCAGTTGCTGCGTATCGATTTCGAGGAGCCCTTCGCCACCGACCCCCTGTCACTGGGGGTGGAAGTGGACAAGCTGCTCGAAGGCGTCAAGGTGCTGGTACTGTCGGATTACGGCAAAGGCGCCTTGAAGAACCACCAGAGCCTGATCCAGGCAGCACGCGCCAAGGGTATCCCGGTGCTGGCCGACCCCAAGGGCAAGGATTTTTCCGTGTACCGCGGTGCCAGCCTCATTACCCCCAACCTCAGCGAATTCGAAACCATCGTCGGCCGCTGCGCCGACGAGGCCGAGCTGGTAGCCAAGGGCTTGCAGCTACTGCATGACCTGGACATGGGTGCCTTGCTGGTGACCCGTGGCGAGCACGGCATGACCCTGCTGCGCATCGGCCAGCCGCCGCTGCACCTGCCAGCGCGGGCGCGCGAAGTGTTCGACGTCACTGGTGCCGGCGATACGGTGATCTCTACCCTGGCTGCCGCCATTGCGGCCGGCGAGGAGCTGCCCCATGCGGTGGCCCTGGCCAACCTGGCGGCAGGCATCGTGGTCGGCAAGCTGGGTACCGCCGCCATCAGTGCACCAGAGCTGCGCCGGGCCATTCAGCGCGAGGAGGGTTCCGAGCGCGGGGTGCTGGGGCTTGAGCAACTGCTGGTAGCCATCGATGATGCCCGTGCCCACAACGAGCGCATCGTCTTTACCAATGGCTGCTTCGACATTCTGCATGCCGGGCACGTGACCTATCTCGAACAGGCCCGTGCCCAAGGGGACAGGCTGATCGTTGCAGTCAATGACGATGCGTCGGTCAGCCGCCTGAAAGGGCCAGGCCGGCCGATCAACAGTGTCGACCGGCGCATGGCGGTACTGGCGGGCCTGGGGGCGGTGGACTGGGTGATCAGCTTCTCGGAAAGCACGCCGGAAAACCTGCTGAGCCAGGTGAAGCCCGATGTGCTGGTAAAGGGTGGCGACTATGGCATCGACCAGGTGGTGGGTGCCGATATCGTCAACGGCTACGGCGGCACCGTGAAAGTGCTGGGGCTGGTCGAGAACAGCTCGACCACTGCCATCGTCGAGAAAATCCGCAAGCACTGACGCTGCGTCGGGGCCACCATGGCCCCGGTCATGGGCTCTGGTTGCGCAGAGACGTCCTGGCCCGCCGCAGCAGGGCCCGCGCCTTGGCACCAAAGCGCTGCAGGTGGCTGGCCCGCGCGGGCTTGGTTTCTACCAGGCCTTGCTGCTTCACCCAGTCCCGCCAGCGCACCCGCTCATCCTTCACCACCCAGCCTTCCTGCTGGGCAAAGCTCTCGGCCAGGTACAGGCCGCGAGTGCTCGCCGGCACCAGCTCGTCCTTCTTCAGGGTGTACAGCTCGGCCAGGGGTTGGCCGTCCTTCAAAGGCATCAGGTACAGGTCTGGCCGCTTGCGGTTCAGCCGCGCCACCAGTTGGTCGCCTTCCAGCCGCTCATCGACGTGGAACAGGCTGAGCTTCTTGGCGTCCCGCGGCACGTCCAGGCGCATGTCGTAGATCAGTTGCAGCGATGCCGTGGGCAGGTGCACATAGGCCCTGGGCCGCTCCAGCAACACCTGCTGGCCGCAGTGCACCGGGCGCGCCGCGCCGGACTGCGGGGCCAGCTGGAAGTGCGGGGTTTCACGGTAATGCAGGGCGGCTGCGTAGGGTACGGGCAGCCAGGTTTCGTTGAAGCGCCCACCCAGCCACCCTTCGGTGGTTTCCAGCAGGCATTCTTCGGCCACTTCCTGCACCGCCGTGTGCAAGGGCAGGTTCAGCTCCTGCGCCGGTACATAACCTGAGATCAGTTTCAGTACCACGTCGCCGCGGTCTTGTCGGCGCTGGCGCACCAGCACCCAGTAATCGCGGTTTTGCCAGTGCAGGGTGAGCCGAACCGAGACGCCCAGGTTGGCCAGCTCGGCGACGAAACGCTGCGGGTCATCCACCTGGATGGGCTTGCGCCGTTGTTGGGTCTGGGCAAAGTTGAGGGGCACGCCGATGCTCTGGTACACCAGGCCCTCGGCGGTGGCTTCTACATGCAGTGGCAGCGTCTTGAAGTTGCTCGGGTTCTTGCGGATCAGCGTTCGCGCCACGTGGCTTCTCCTTGCGTCGGCTCAGTTGCCCGGCCATGGCCAGGGGCAACTCACTGCTGGCCCAGGATGCGGGCGACGGTGGCCACGTTGTGGGCCAGGTGCAACGGGTTGATGGTGCCCACGATAGCACTGCTAACGCCCGGGTGGGCAAACAGCAATTCGAAGCTTGCCCGCACCGGGTCCACACCGGGTGCCAGGCATACGTGGCCGCTGGCCAGGGCCTTTTTTACCAGGATGGCCTTGCCGTGTTGCGCAGCGTAGTCCAGCACGGGGCGCTCTGCCTGCTCGTTCAGGTTGTAGGTGACCATGGCGCAGTCGCCGTGCTCCAGGGCCTTCAAGCCGCCAGCAACCGTCTTGCCGGAGAGGCCGAAGCCCAGGATCTTGCCCTCGCGCTTGAGCTCGGCCAGAGTCTGGTATACCGCTTGCTGCTCCAGGATGGCCAGGTCGTTGCCGTCGGAGTGCACCAGCACCAGGTCGATGCGGTCGGTTTCCAGCCGCTGCAGGCTACGTTCCACCGACCGGCGGGTGTGGGCGGCACTGAAGTCGAAGTGCGACAGGCCGCCCTCGAACTCTTCACCCACCTTGCTCACAATCACCCATTCATCGCGTTGCCCACGCAGCAACGGGCCGAGGCGCTCCTCGCTGCGGCCATAGGCGGGGGCGGTATCGATCAGGTTGATGCCCAACTGGCGGGCCTGGGCCAGCAGCAGGCGGGCATCTTCATCGCCGGGGATGGTGAAACCGGCGGGGTATTTCACGCCCTGGTCGCGGCCGAGCTTCACGGTGCCAAGGCCCAGGGGCGACACCTGCAGCCCGGTGCTGCCCAAAGGGCGATGGAAATTGTGCAGGGTGGGCAGGCTCATGGCAGCAGTTGCTCCCAGGCTGGCGTGCCCAGAGGCGGGCGTGGCAGGCCGGACAGGTCAGGGTGGGCCTGGGGTTGAATGCCGTCGCGCTGCAGCTGGTTGATGACCCGGTCACTGAAGTCCGGCGCCAGGGCCAGCTTGGTCGGCCAGCCCACCAGCAGGCGCTGCTGTTCGGCCAGGAAGGCGTTGTCGGGGCGCACCAGGCCCGATTGCGCGGGTTCTGCGCGGTCGACGCGCAAGGTGGCCCAGCGTACCTGGCCCTGGTCGACCCAAGGCAGCAGGTTGGCCACTTCCTGCTGCGCGGCGGCGATCTGCGCGGCGCTGTCGCGGGCCACGCCATCGGCTTCGGCCAGGTCGCCACCCAGGTACCACACCCACTGGCCGTCGGCAGCCGGGTGGGTGGTGACGGTCATGCGCGGCTTGGGCCCGCCGCCCAGGCAGTGCGCATACAGGGGTTTGAGGTTGGCGCCCTTGGCCATCACCATGTGCAGGGGGCGTGTCTGCATGGCTGGCTGCTGCAGGCCCAGGGCGTGCAGCAGGTCTTCGGTGCCGGCCCCTGCGCTGAGGACGATGCGCTGGGCGATGATGCTGCGCCCATCCACCTGCAGGCCAACCAGTTCGTCGCTTTCACGCAGTGGGGTGATGCGTTCGCCTGCCAGCAGGCTGTCACCGGCCAGTTCTGCCAGGTTGGCCAGCAGGCTGGGCACGTCGATGACCAGTTCTGCCAGCCGATAGACCTTGCCCTTGAAGGCCCGGTCCTGCAGGGCCGGGGGCAATTGATCGCCCTTGACCTGGTCGACGCGGCCGCGCACCGCCTTGCTGGCGAAGAAGCTGGTGAGGTTGCCGGCCAGCGTGCCGGGGGACCACAGGTAGTGGGCCTCGGACAGCAGCCGGGTGTTGGCCAGGTTGAGCTCACCGTTGCCGGCCAGCGCCTCGCGCCAGCGCCTGGGCATGTCGGCGATGGCTTCGGAAGCGCCGGTCAAGGCGCCGTGCAGGGCGTACTTGGTGCCGCCATGGATGATGCCCTGGGACTTGATGGTCTGCTCGCCGCCAAGGCTGGCGCGCTCCACCAGCACTGTCGAGTAGCCCAGCCGACGCAGGCGGGCATTGAGCCACAGGCCTGCGACCCCGGCGCCGACGATCAGCACGTCAGTGGTAATGGCAGATGGCATGGTGGTACCTCGAAGACTGGGACAGCGGGCAAGTATACAGGGTCGGGCCTGGGTGGGCAGTTAGCCGGGAGTGTTCGCCTTGGCAGTTGCGGCGCCTGGGCGATCGAGCGCCAGGCTCAACCCAGGCCCGGCATCAATGCCCCGCCGTCTTGGAAAACACCTGAATCACCACCACGCCCCCAACAATCATGGCCATGCCCAGCACGGCGGGCACGTCCAGCTTCTGCCCGTAGATCACCAGTGCCGCCACGCTGATCAGCACGATGCCCAAACCCGACCACACAGCATAGGCAATCCCCACCGGAATGCTGCGCACCACCAGCGTCAGCATCCAGAACGCGATCCCGTAGCCCACCACCATCAACAGCAGCGGCAACGGCGTGCTCAGCCCTTTGACCGCTTTCATCGAAGCAGTGGCGATAACTTCGGCGCAGATGGCGATGGCGAGGTAGGTGTAGGCATTCATGATGGTTTCTCCTGATGATGCGCGCATTCTAGAGGGTGCCAGTATGCGGTAAAGTCATTACCTATCTGGTATGGAGATAGGTTGATGGCCGAGCTATGGAACTTGGAGCAGCTGCGCACCTTCCTGCGCGTGGCGGAGCTGCGCTCATTCTCAGCAGTAGCGCGGGAGCAGGGCAGGGCGCAGTCCGCAATCAGCAATGCCATCGCCTTGCTGGAAGCCGACCTTGGCGTCACGCTGTTCGAGCGCAGCAGCGGTCGGCAGCCGAAACTCACTGAAAACGGCAGTGCCTTGTTGGCCGATGCCCGCGAGTTGTTACGCCAGTGCGAACGCCTGGACGGCCGTGCCCTGGCACTGATGCGCGGCCAGGAAGCCCTGTTGCGGGTGGCGCAAGACGAAGCCATGCCCTATCAGCCCGTCATCGACAGCCTGGATGAACTGGCCAGCCGTTACCCGTTTCTGGAAGTGCAACTGGCCAGCGGCGCCCAGGGTGACGTAGCGCGCAAACTGGTCGAGCGGCGCGCCGACCTTGGCCTGTTCTTCCACCACGAAAGCATGCCGGCATCGCTGGAGCGGCGAGCCCTGGGGAGTGTGGAAATGGTAACCGTGTGCGCCGTTGACCACCCACTGGCGCAGGCCGGTCCGGTGACCCGTCAGCAACTGGCACGCCACCGCCAATTGCTGGTTACCCCCCAGCAGAGCGGCTACCCGGGCGGCGAGGCGATCAGCCCGCAGGTGTGGCGGGCCGACAGCTTTTACGCCATGGCCGAATTGCTGATGCGCGGCCTGGGTTGGGCCTGGCTACCGCGGCATGTGGTGCAATACCCGACCTACCAGGCGCACATGGTCGAGCTGGCCAGTGAATGGCGCCCACCGGCATTGGTGGTGGAACTGGCCTGGCGCCGGGACGAGCCCCTCGGGCCCGCCGCACAGTGGCTGGCCGAGCGCTTTGCGGTACACCTGCGTGCTATCGGGTAAACTCCGCCGCTATGAACAGAACTCTCTATACCTTGTTGTTTCACCTCGGTCTGCCACTGGTTGCGCTGCGCCTGTACCTGCGTGCGCGCAAGGCGCCTGCCTACGGCCAGCGCCTGGGTGAGCGCTTTGCATTCAAACTGCCAGCCATGCGCAAGGGCGGTATATGGGTACATGCGGTGTCGGTGGGTGAAAGCATCGCCGCAGCGCCGATGGTGCGCGCATTGCTCAAGGCCTACCCGCAGCTGCCGATTACGCTCACCTGCATGACCCCAACCGGGTCGGAGCGTATTCGCGCCCTGTTCGCCGACGAACCCCGGGTGCAGCATTGTTACTTGCCCTATGACCTGCCCTGGGCGGCTGGGCGTTTTCTGGACCATGTGCAGCCGAAACTGGGCGTGATCATGGAAACCGAGTTATGGCCCAACCATATCCATCAGTGCGCCAAACGCTCGATCCCGGTCGCGCTGGCCAATGCGCGGTTGTCCGAGCGTTCGGCCCGTGGCTATGGCCGCTTTGCCAGGCTGACCCGGCCCATGCTGGCCGAGATGAGCCTGATTGCGGTGCAGACCGAAACGGAGGCCGAGCGTTTCCGCACCTTGGGTGCGCGCCCGCAGTGCGTCCAGGTGACGGGGTCGATCAAGTTCGACCTGCAAGTCGACCCGCAACTGCTGCCACGCGCCAAGGCGCTGCGCGAGCAGTGGGGGGCCGCCCAGCGGCCGGTGTGGATCGCGGCCAGCACCCATGAAGGCGAAGACGCACTGATTCTCCAGGCTCATCAGCAGCTGCTGAAGAGCCATGCCGATGCGTTGCTGATTCTGGTGCCGCGCCACCCCGAGCGCTTCGCTGCCGTGCATGCCCTGTGTAGCGAGCAGTTCGCAACGGTACGCCGCTCCGCTGGGGACGCTGTGCAGGGCCAGAGCCAGGTGCTGCTGGGCGATACCATGGGCGAGTTGCTGTTCCTTTATGCCCTGGCCGACATCGCCTTCGTGGGTGGCAGCCTGGTGGCGACAGGGGGGCACAACCCGCTGGAGCCCGCCGCGCTGGCGCTACCGGTGCTGATGGGGCCGCACGTGTTCAACTTCCTCGAAATCAGCGCAATGCTGCGCGAGGCCGGGGCGCTGCAGCAGGTGGACGATGCCGACGGGCTGGCCCAGGCGGTGCAGCGGCTGGTCGAGCTGCCGCAGGACGCCCGGCGCATGGGCGAGGCGGGCAGGGCAGTGATGCGGGCCAACCAAGGGGCGTTGCAGCGGTTGGTCGATGGGTTGAGTGGGTTGTTGAGGTAAGGCCGCCGCCACGCAGCCACCGTTTCAGCGCCTGCGCTCGAAGTTCTTGGCCGCCGCCGCCGCCAGGTCCGGCGGCAAAAAATCCTTGTCCGGGTTGTAGTCCGGTTTCAGGTAGCGCTTCAGATCCTGCAGGTCTTGCGGGCTGAGCGTGCCGGCTGCCTGCTTGAGGCTCAGGTTATCGAGGATGTACGCATAGCGGCTGTTGTTGTAATCCCTCACCGAGGTATACAACTGGCGCTGTGCATCTAGCACGTCAACGATATTGCGCGTGCCCACCTGGTAGCCAATTTCAGTGGCTTCCAGCGCACTCTGGTTGGAAATGATCGACTGCTTGCGCGCCTGCACCTGCTCCACGTCGGTATTCACCGCCCGGTGCAGGTTGCGGGTGTTTTCCACCACCTGGCGGCGCAGGCTCTCACGCTGTTGCTCGCTCTGGCTGAGGCGCTGGTAAGCTTCGCGCACCTGGGAGCTGGTCAGGCCACCGCTGTAGATCGGGATGTTCAGTTGCAGGCCCACCGTGGTCTGCTCCACGTCACCGCCATAGCGCACGCCCAGCGGCGACGGGTTGCTGAACCCCAGGTTGTCGTTGTCGCCCTTCTGGTACTTGGCCACTGCATCCACCGTGGGGGCGTGGCCGGCCTTGCGCTGGCGCAGGGTTTCTTCGGCGGCAGACACCGCGTAGTTGGTGGCCAGCAGGTTCAGGTTCTGCCGGCCTGCGGTTTCTACCCAGGCCTTGGCGTCGTTGGGGGTCGGCACCTGCACTGGCAGGCTGTGCACCACGCCCTGAATCGACGTGTACTCACGGTTGGTGAGGGTGACCAGGGCCTGGAAGGCATCCTGCACCTGGCGGTCGGCAATGATGCGGTTGGCCCGTGCGGTGTCGTAGCTGGCCTGGGATTGCAGCACGTCGGTCTTGTCCGACAGGCCCACGTCGAAGCGTTCGTTGGACTGGTCCAGTTGGCGCTTGAGCGCGGCCTCTTCGGCTTTGGTCGCGGCCAGGTTGTCCTGGGCGCGCAAGACCGCGAAGTAGCTTTGCGCGGTCTGCAGGATCAGGTTCTGTTCGGTGGCCGACAGTTCCAGTGCGGCCTGCTCGTTGACTGCTTCGGCAGCCTGCAACTGGAACCACCGATCGGCGCGGAAGATCGGCTGGGCCAGTGTCGCACTCCAGGCGTTGCCGCTGCGGGTAGAGGTGATCGAGGGTTCGTCGAGCTTGGTGCGCGTGTTCATCATCTCGGCACCCGCCGACAGGTTGGGCAGCAGCCCGGCACGGGCCTGGGGCACCACTTCGCGCCGCGCGCCATAGTCGGCGCGGGCTGCCGCCAGGTCGGCGTTGTTGTCCACGGCTTCCTGGTACACGCTGACCAGGTCGGTCTTCACCGTTGGGGGCACGTCTGCTGCCCAGGCCATCGCGTTGGATGCACAAGACACGGCGAGGGCCAGTGAAAGTTTGCGCAGCATAGGTGCAATCCTTGTACGAAATGTAATTACTGAACTGTTGAGTATCGTGCGATGACGCAGTGTAGTGCTGTGTGCATTGGGCAACAATCGCCTATTCACCGCCGATCGTCCGGGCCGATAGCCGCTTGGCTTTGCGGGCCACTCCAGTCTAGACTGCGCATGTTCTTGTCGGGGTGCCTTGAAGCAAAGGCTGAGATCGCATAGGTGCGGATCCCGTTGAACCTGATCAGGTTAGCGCCTGCGTAGGGAACAAGATTGCTCGCCTTCCCGGGGAGCCTCTTGTGCCAGGTCCGGGAATGTCTCAGCTGCTTGCGGCTGTTGGCACCTCGTCTTTGGCACCGCACCCGTCTAGGAGTGCATCCGCGTCCTTCAGGTTCACCCCGACATTCCACTGCTTGGAAGCCGTCTGGAGAGCCTGTGATGACCAAACAAGAAAAAGCGATCAACCTCAGTGAATCGGCCCAGGTCGATCAGCAGTCCGTGCAACCCTTCCCGCGCTCGCGCAAGGTGTATGTCGAGGGTTCGCGCCCGGACATCCGTGTGCCCATGCGCGAGATCAGCCTGGACGACACCCCCACCGACTTTGGTGGCGAAACCAACGCCCCGGTGCTGGTCTACGACACCTCCGGCCCCTACACCGACCCCAGCGTGCTCATCGACGTGCGCAAGGGGCTGGCCGATGTGCGTTCGGCCTGGATCGAGGCACGCGGTGATACCGAGCGCCTGGCCGGGCTCAGCTCCCACTTCGGGCAAGAGCGCCTGAACGATGCCGAACTCGCCAAGCTGCGCTTCGCCCACGTGCGCAACCCGCGGCGGGCCAAGCCCGGTGCCAACGTCTCGCAGATGCACTATGCCCGCCAGGGCATCATCACCGCCGAAATGGAATACGTGGCCATCCGCGAAAACATGAAGCTGCAGGAAGCCCGTGCCGCGGGCCTGCTGGCCGAGCAGCACGCCGGGCACAGCTTTGGCGCCAGTATCCCGCAGCAGATCACCCCGGAGTTCGTGCGCGAAGAGGTTGCCCGTGGCCGTGCGATCATCCCGGCCAACATCAACCACCCAGAGCTGGAGCCGATGATCATCGGCCGCAACTTCCTGGTGAAGATCAACGGCAATATCGGCAACAGCGCACTCGGTTCCTCCATCGAGGAGGAGGTGGCCAAGCTGACGTGGGGCATCCGCTGGGGGTCGGACACGGTCATGGACCTGTCCACCGGCAAGCACATCCATGAAACACGCGAGTGGATCATCCGTAATTCGCCAGTGCCGATTGGCACCGTGCCTATCTACCAGGCCCTGGAAAAGGTCAACGGCGTGGCCGAAGACCTCACCTGGGAGCTGTTCCGCGATACCCTGATCGAGCAGGCCGAGCAGGGCGTGGACTACTTCACCATCCACGCCGGGGTGTTGCTGCGCTATGTACCGCTGACCGCCAAGCGCGTCACCGGCATCGTAAGCCGCGGGGGTTCGATCATGGCCAAGTGGTGCCTGGCGCACCATCAGGAGAACTTCCTCTATACCCACTTCGAAGAAATCTGCGAAATCATGAAGGCCTACGACGTCAGCTTCTCGCTGGGCGATGGCCTGCGCCCGGGGTCGATTGCCGATGCCAACGACGCGGCCCAGTTCGGCGAGCTGGAAACCCTGGGCGAGCTGACCAAGATTGCCTGGAAGCACGACGTGCAATGCATGATCGAAGGCCCCGGCCATGTGCCCATGCAGTTGATCAAGGAGAACATGGACAAGCAGCTTGAATGCTGTGACGAAGCGCCGTTCTACACCCTTGGCCCGCTGACCACCGATATCGCACCGGGCTACGACCACATCACCTCGGGCATCGGTGCGGCGATGATCGGCTGGTTCGGCTGCGCCATGCTCTGCTACGTCACACCCAAGGAGCACCTGGGCCTGCCGAACAAGGACGACGTGAAGACCGGCATCATCACCTACAAGATCGCCGCCCACGCTGCGGACCTGGCCAAGGGGCACCCCGGCGCGCAGATCCGTGACAACGCGCTTTCCAAGGCGCGCTTCGAGTTCCGCTGGCAGGACCAGTTCAACCTTGGCCTGGACCCGGATACCGCCCGCGCGTTCCACGACGAAACCCTGCCGAAGGAGTCGGCCAAGGTCGCGCATTTCTGCTCCATGTGCGGGCCGAAATTCTGCTCCATGAAGATCACCCAGGAAGTGCGCGAGTACGCCGCCAAGATCGAAACCGTGGACGTTACGGTGGAGCAGGGCATGCGTGAGCAGGCCGAGCGGTTCCGCCAGGAAGGCAGCCAGCTGTACCACAAGGTGTAACCGGCTTTACACCTGCACCGAAGCGGCTAGCCCCTTCACGGGTAAACCCGCGAAGAGGCTAGCCGCTTCAGCACCCATCTCAACCTTCTCGGCGATCACAACGATGACCACCCCCAGCCCGTTCTCCCCCGACCACCCGGTCCCCGCTGCCAGGCGCATCTTTGGCGCCCGCGACCTGTTCTCCCTGTGGTTCTCCCTCGGCATCGGCCTGATGGTGCTGCAAGTCGGCGCCATGTTGGCACCGGGCCTGGGCCTTGCCGGCGCGGTGCTTGCGATCGCCCTGGGTACAGGTGTCGGGGTGCTGCTATTGGGCGCCGCCGGGGTGATCGGCAGCGACACCGGGCTGTCCGCCATGGGTACCCTGAAGCTCAGCCTGGGCAGCCATGGCGCACGGTTACCGGCGCTGCTCAACCTGCTGCAACTGGTGGGTTGGGGCGCCTTTGAAATCATCGTCATGCGCGACGCCGCGAGCCTTTTGGGCGCACGCGCGTTCGGCGAAGACAGTGCCTGGAACAGCCCCATGCTGTGGACGCTATGCTTCGGCGCCCTGGCCACCGCGCTGGCAGTCAGCGGGCCGTTGGCCTTCGTGCGCAAGATCTTGCGCGCCTGGGGTATCTGGCTGCTGCTGGGCGCCTGCCTGTGGCTGACCTGGAACCTGTTCGCCAAGGCGGACCTGGCCGCCCTGTGGAACCGCAGCGGCGATGGCTCGATGTCGCTGGCGGTGGGCTTTGACATCGTCATCGCCATGCCCCTGTCATGGCTGCCGCTGATCGCCGACTATTCGCGCTTCGCCCGCGATGGCCGGCAGGTGTTCGGCGGCACGGTGCTGGGCTACTTCATCGGCAATACCTGGCTGATGAGCCTTGGCGTGGCCTACACCCTCGCCTTCGCTGCCAGCGGCGAGGTCAATGCATTGCTGCTGGCCTTGGCGGGGGCGGGCATGGGCATCCCGTTGCTGCTCATCTTGCTGGACGAATCGGAAAAGGCCTTCGCCGATATCCATTCGGCAGCGGTGTCCAGCGGCGTGCTGGTGCCGGTCAAGGTCGAGCACCTGGCCCTGGTGATCGGTGTGCTGTGCACCCTGATTGCCTTGTTGGCCCCGCTGGCCCAGTACGAGAACTTCCTGCTGCTGATCGGTTCGGTGTTCGCGCCGCTGTTCGGCGTGGTACTGGTGGACCATTACGGGGTGCGCCGTCGCCGCCTGCCGACCCAGGCCACTGGGCTGCACTGGCCGGCGTTGCTGGCCTGGGGAATCGGCGCGGTGGCCTACCACGTGATCGCAGCGCAGGCGCCGGACCTGGGGGCTACCCTGCCGGCGGTGCTGCTGGCAGGGCTGACCTACGGTGTACTGAGCCTCAGCCGCGACCGGGGAACAGTTCAGGCTTGATCACGCCGTTGAGGCGCGGGTAGGGGATTTTCAGCTCTACATGGCCCATGGAATACGGCGCGATGGCGTACACCTCGTACTTCACCACCACCGCGCCGTAGGTCAGGGCAATGTGCGGCGAACGTTTGAACGGCCAGGTCTTGAGGAACTCGGCGTCCTTGTCCATGCCGACGCTGATCAGCCAGGCACGGTGGGACTCCTCGACGGTCTTCCAGAACGTGTCTTCCTGGCCGGGTACCAGCATGTCCTGCAAGGTCAGCACCTTGTCCAGCTTGCGTGAGTAGTTGATGAACGCGCGGCCCGGCATGCCATGGGCACCGCCGGTGTCCAGGTAGCTGGACAGCTCGACGATCACCAAGCCGTCATGCTGCTCGCGTACCTTGGCCTGCAGGTAGCTGCTGTTGCGCTTGTCGGCGCTGGCCAGGTACTGCTGCTCGTAGGCTTGCAGCGTGGCCGGTACGCTGCCGCGCGCGTTGTCTTCGGTCAGCTGCAGCAGGCGTTTTTCAACGATTGCATCAAGCTTGGGCAGCGCCGGGAAGTGCACGGTATCAATGTTCACCAGCGGGCAGTCACGTTCGCTGCAGCCGGGTTTCACGTGCTCCCAGGCCTCGCGCTTGACCTCGAGGGGGGCTCGGTAGTTGGGCGCGAACAGGCTCTGGCAAGCACCCAGGGCCATGGCCAGCACAGCCACGGAAGTCAGTTTGACAAGTGTCATGATGATCCTTGCAAGAACAGGGAAAAGTCGGCCTTTGACTGTCGGCACGGCCTTCAGTTCGCCACTAAGCTAACAGAGACACCGCCTGCTGTCCCGTGTGCCCCAACGGTTGCTGCTGGGGGGTGAAACGTGCCAGCGTGCAGAGTAGGATGGCGCGAAGCGGTATCGAGGTAATGAGGATTTCCATGTCAGACACGTTGAATTCAGTGCCCCGGGCGGTCGAGATCGTCAAGCGGGCCAACTGCTTCCAGGGCTTCTACAAGCTCGACAAGCTGCAACTGCGCCATGAGCTGTTTGCCGGTGGCATGGGGCGCGAGATCAGCCGTGAGCTGTTCGTGCGCCACGACGCAGTGTGTGTGCTGCCCTACGACCCGCAACGCGATGAAGTGGTGCTGATCGAGCAGTTTCGCGTCGGCGCCCTGGGCAAGGCCGACAACCCCTGGCTGATCGAGATGGTTGCAGGGTTGATCGACAAGGACGAGCAGCCCGAAGAGGTTGCCCACCGCGAAGCCGAGGAAGAGGCCGGCCTCAGCTTCAGCGCGCTGTGGCCGATGACCCGCTACTTCCCCTCACCGGGCGGCAGTGATGAATACGTTCACCTGTTCCTGGGCCGGTGCAGTGCCGAGAGGGCGGGTGGCTTGCATGGCCTGGAGGCCGAAGGCGAGGACATCCGCGTGCGCGTCTGGTCGTTCGAGGATGCCCTGCAGGCGGTGCGTGACGGCCGTATCTGCAACGCCGCTACCATCATTGGCCTGCAATGGCTGGCGCTGAACCGTGACGAAGTCCGGGGTATGTGGAAGTGAACCTGTTGCGCGAGCGCTACCGGGTCGACCTGGCCGGGCTGCAGGCCGCCTGCGAAGCCAATTACGCCCGGCTGATGCGGCTGCTGCCCGACATGCGCAGCACCCAGAGTTCGCGCCGCATCGGCATGACCCAGGGCGACCAGATGCTCGGTGTGCTGGTGCTCGAAGTGGTGCTGGCCTGCCCCTACACCACCACCCTGCGCGTGCGCCAGGAGCACAGCCTGCCCTGGCTGCCGGTACCGGTCATGGAGGTGCAGGTGTACCACGATGCGCGCATGGCAGAAGTGGTCAGCGCCGAGCATGCCCGCCGGCTGCGCAGCATCTATCCCTACCCCAATGACGCCATGCACCAGCCGGACGAAAAGGCCCAGCTCAACCTGTTTCTCGGTGAGTGGCTGAGCCACTGCCTGGCCTGTGGTCACGAACTGGCAAGCGCCCGCTGAAAGGAGACGGCCGTTGCCGCACCTGAACCCTGCCGGCACCGTGAATGTGGTGCAACTGACCGATGCTCACCTGTTTGCCGACCCTGGCGGCAGCATGCTGGGCCTGAATACCCGTGACAGCCTGCGCCATGTGGTGGCCCAGGCATTGCGCGAGCAGCCGGACACCCACCTGCTGTTGTGCACCGGTGACCTGTCCCAGGATGCCAGCGTTGCGTCTTACGCGGCGTTTCGCCAACTGACCGAAGGCTTTGCCGCACCTGCCCGCTGGTTGCCTGGCAACCATGACGAAGCCCAAGTGATGGCCCAGGTTGCGCCCGAGCTGGTACAACCCGTTACAGACCGGGGCGCCTGGCGCATCATCATGCTCAATACGGCCGTGCCGGGCGCCGCTCACGGCTGGCTCGACGATGCCCAGTTGGCGCTGCTGGATGCCGCGCTGGCCAGTGCGGGCGGGCGGCACTGCCTGGTGTGCATGCACCATCAACCCGTGGACATCGGCTGCGCCTGGATTGCCCCCATCGCCCTGCGCAACGCCCCGGCGCTGTTCGCAGTGGTGGCGCGTTACCCACAGGTGCGCGCCTTGCTGTGGGGTCACGTGCACCAAGAATGGGATGAATGGCGCGAGGGCCGACGGCTACTGGCTACACCTTCTACCTGCATCCAGTTCGCGGCGCGCAGCGAGGACTTCCAGGTCAGCCACGAGCAGCCAGGCTACCGCTGGCTGCGCCTGCATGCCGACGGAATGATCGAGACGGGGGTTGAGCGGGCGCGGGACTTCGTCGTGGCGCTGGACTTCGACAGCCCAGGGTACTGACGGGTACACCAGCGCTGAGCGGTAAAAGTGTTGCCAAACCCGCCACGCAGCGTCAAAACCCGTCGAACGCGCTACACTGCGCGTCCCTGCGCCGGCGTCACCAGGCGCGAAGTCACAGATTCCGGGGGCAGCATGTCGGGTTCCATCCTCTATATCCATGGCTTCAACAGCTCGCCGCTGTCCACCAAGGCGCGCCAGCTGGAGGCTGTCATGCAGCAGATTGGCCTTGCCGAGCAGTTGCGCCTGCCTGCCTTGCACCATCACCCACGCAATGCCATCACCCAGCTCGAAGCTGCCATCGCCGAGCTGGGCGCGCCGTTGCTGGTCGGCAGTTCGCTGGGCGGCTACTATGCCACCCACCTGGCCGAGCGCCATGGCCTTAAGGCGTTGCTGATCAACCCGGCCGTGAACCCGCACAAGCTTTTCGACGGCTACCTGGGCACCCAGCACAACCACCATACCGGCGAGGCCTGGGAACTCACCCACGACCATGTCCAGGCCCTGGCGGCGCTGGAGGTACCACCGCCGGCTGACGCCAGCCGTTACCAGGTCTGGCTGCAAACCGGCGACGAAACCCTGGACTACCGGCATGCCGAGCGCTACTACCGCGCCTGTGCCCTGCGCATCCAGGCAGGTGGCGACCACAGTTTCCAGGGCTTCGCCGAACGGCTGCCGGCCTTGTTGGCGTTTGCCGGCATTGAGCGCGCGCAGTATGCGGCCCTCGATTTTTCTGTATTTTGATTTTTTCGCATTCACCAGACTGACGACGAGACCCCATGGCCAATCCCAGCGCTAGCGCCTATAACGCAGACGCCATCGAAGTCCTCTCGGGCCTTGACCCGGTCCGCAAGCGGCCGGGCATGTATACCGATACCAGCCGCCCCAACCACCTGGCCCAGGAAGTCATCGACAACAGCGTCGACGAAGCCCTGGCCGGCCACGCCCGTTCGGTGCAGGTGACCCTGCATGCCGACCACTCGCTTGAGGTCAGCGACGATGGCCGTGGCATGCCGGTGGACATCCACCCCGAGGAAGGGGTTTCCGGCGTTGAGCTGATCCTGACCAAGCTGCACGCCGGCGGCAAGTTCAGCAACAAGAACTACCAGTTCTCCGGCGGCCTGCACGGCGTGGGCATCTCGGTGGTGAACGCCTTGTCCACCCAGGTTCGTGTGCGCGTGAAACGTGATGGCAACGAATACCAGATGACTTTCGCCGATGGCTTCAAGGCCAGCGAGCTGGAGGTGGTCGGTTCGGTGGGCAAGCGCAACACCGGCACCAGCGTGTATTTCAGCCCGGACCCCAAGTACTTCGATTCGCCCAAGTTCTCTGTCAGCCGCCTCAAGCATGTGCTCAAGGCCAAGGCCGTGCTGTGCCCGGGCCTGCTGGTCACGTTCGAAGACAAGACCAGCGGCGAGAAGGTGGAGTGGCACTACGAAGATGGCCTGCGCTCCTACCTGGTGGACGCGGTCAGCGAGTTCCAGCGCCTGCCCGACGAGCCGTTCTGCGGCAGCCTGGCCGGTAACAAGGAAGCGGTGGACTGGGCCCTGCTATGGCTGCCGGAAGGCGGAGACAGCATTCAGGAAAGCTACGTCAACCTGATCCCCACTGCCCAGGGCGGTACCCATGTCAATGGCCTGCGCCAGGGCCTGCTCGACGCCATGCGCGAGTTCTGCGAGTTCCGTAACCTGCTGCCCCGTGGCGTGAAGCTGGCGCCGGAGGACGTGTGGGAGCGCATCACCTTCGTGCTGTCGATGAAGATGCAGGACCCGCAGTTCTCCGGGCAGACCAAGGAGCGGCTGTCGTCCCGCGAGGCGGCGGCGTTCGTTTCCGGCGTGGTCAAGGATGCCTTCAGCCTGTGGCTCAACGCCCACCCCGAGCTGGGCATGCAGTTGGCCGAGCTGGCCATCAGCAATGCTGGGCGGCGTCTGAAGGCGAGCAAGAAGGTCGAGCGCAAGCGCATCACCCAGGGGCCGGCACTGCCTGGCAAGCTGGCGGACTGCGCAGGCCAGGACCCGATGCGCGCCGAACTGTTCCTGGTCGAGGGTGACTCGGCCGGCGGCTCGGCCAAGCAGGCGCGGGACAAGGAGTTCCAGGCCATCCTGCCCCTGCGTGGCAAGATCCTCAACACCTGGGAAGTGGATGGCGGTGAAGTGCTGGCCAGCCAGGAAGTGCACAACATTGCCGTGGCCATTGGCGTCGACCCGGGGGCCACCGACCTGGCACAGCTGCGTTATGGCAAGGTATGCATCCTGGCCGACGCCGACTCCGACGGCCTGCACATCGCCACCCTGTTGTGTGCCTTGTTCGTCCAGCACTTCCGCGCCCTGGTCGAGGCCGGGCACGTCTATGTGGCCATGCCACCGCTGTACCGCATCGACCTGGGCAAGGAAATCTACTACGCCCTGGATGAAGCCGAGCGCGACGGCATCCTCGACCGCCTGGTGGCCGAGAAGAAGCGCGGCAAGCCCCAGGTTACGCGCTTCAAGGGCCTGGGCGAAATGAACCCGCCCCAGCTGCGCGAAACCACCATGGACCCGAACACCCGGCGCCTGGTGCAACTGACCCTGGACGACGTACAGACCACCTGCGAGCTGATGGACAAACTGCTGGCCAAGAAGCGTGCGGGTGACCGCAAGGCCTGGCTGGAAACCAAAGGCAACCTGGCCGAGGTCATGGTTTGATCCGTCTGCTTCTGGCGGCCTTGCTGGCGCTGGCGGCCCTGCCGAGCGTGGCAGGCGAATGGCCCGAGTTGCAGTTGGTCGCCGAGCACCCCATCGACGGCATGCGTGCCGGCAACCTGTCTGGCCTGGCCCAGTGCCGGGGCAGCCTATGGGGGGTGTCGGACCGTGATGACGACCGCATCTATCGCCTCGACCAGCAAGCCCGCGTGTGGCGTGCCGAACCTCTGCTGTTCGATCCGCCAGCGGTACCGGAAAGCGGCTTGCCATGGGGGCTCAAGACCCGCACCTGGCTTGCGGGCCTGGTGCGCGGTGGCGAGCTGGATTTCGAGGGCCTCACCTGTGACAAGGCGGGCAACCTCTACCTGGTCAGTGAGGCCCATGCAGCGGTGCTGCAACTGCCCGAGGCGGGTCAGCCGGGCTGGCTGAAGATTGACTCGGCCATGGTGCGCCAGGCCCGTGCCAGCGGCATGTTGCTGAACTTCAATGCGTTGTTCGAAGGCCTGGCGATCAACCCGGCAGGGGACCGCCTGTGGCTGGCGGCAGAGCGTGAGCGCCGTGGCCTGGTGGCCATCGAACGGCAGCAGTCGGTGTGGTCCTGTGGCCGTGGCTGTGTGCTGCTGAGCGAAGCCGGTACCGAAATGCAGCCCGCGCAGATGCCCAACGCCCGGCCGCGTTCGCGGGACTTTGCCGACCTGGCCTGGTTTGAGGGCAAGCTGTTCACCCTGGAGCGCAATGCCTACCGTATTTGCCGGCGCGACGTAGACACCGGCCAGGTGGAGCGTTGCTGGTCGTTCGCTGCCGATGCACTGGTTGAGCACCGCCGTTACGACCAGCCGTTCGGCGTGGCCGAAGCGCTGGTGATCGATGCCAAAGGCGCCTGGGTCGGCCTGGACAACAACGAGGCTGCCCGGGCCGACGGCGAGGCACGCCCCATCGTCTGGCGCTTCGCCGCGCCGCAAGGCGGCTGGAGCGCCAAGCCATGAGCCAGGCCCCCGGCAGGCGTGCGGGCAGGGTACTGATGATCCTGGCCTGGGCGGCCGCGTTGTTTTTGGCCACCCGCTACTTTGGTGACTGGGAAGACCGCCAGCGCAACCCCAACGCCCAGGTCCAGTCGTCCCACGGGCAAGGCTTTATCGAGGTGCGCCTGCTGGGCAATGGCCAGGGCCACTTCGTGGCCGATGGCGCCATCAATGGCCAGGTGGTGCACTTCATGCTCGACACCGGCGCCACGGACGTGGCCGTGCCCGAAACCCTGGCTGGCAAGCTGGGGCTCACCCGCGGCAGCCCCGTGGTGCTGAGCACCGCCAATGGCCGGGCTGCCGGTTACAGCACGCGCCTTGCAGATCTGCAACTGGGTGAT
Organism: Pseudomonas sp. NBRC 111119; assembly: GCF_001320125.1. NCBI lineage: Bacteria > Pseudomonadati > Pseudomonadota > Gammaproteobacteria > Pseudomonadales > Pseudomonadaceae > Pseudomonas > Pseudomonas sp. NBRC 111119. Next base: position 29,643 of record NZ_BCAV01000003.1, on the reverse strand, counting down.
ATCCACCTGCAGAACGTGCGCGCGGTGGTGATCCCCGGCCTGGACGACGACACCGTGCTGCTGGGCATGAGCGCCCTGAAACAACTTGAATTTACCCAGCGCGGCGGCACCATGCTGTTGCGCCAGAACCTGAAATGACGAGGCTCGCATGAGCGACTTACAAGACAGCCTGGATGGCGTAGAACGCCGCTCACTGGCTGACTTCACCGAACAGGCCTACCTCAACTACTCCATGTACGTGATCATGGACCGCGCCCTGCCGCACATCGGTGACGGCCTCAAGCCCGTGCAGCGGCGCATCGTGTACGCCATGAGCGAGTTGGGGCTGGACGCCGACGCCAAGCACAAGAAGTCGGCGCGTACGGTGGGTGACGTACTCGGCAAGTTCCACCCCCACGGTGATTGGGCCTGCTACGAAGCCATGGTGCTGATGGCGCAGCCGTTCAGCTACCGCTACACCTTGGTCGACGGCCAGGGTAACTGGGGTGCGCCGGACGATCCCAAGTCGTTCGCGGCCATGCGCTACACCGAGGCGCGCCTGTCGCGCTACGCCGAAGTGCTGCTCAGCGAAGTGGGCCAGGGCACCGTGGACTGGGTACCCAACTTCGATGGCACCCTGCAGGAACCGGCCGTGCTGCCGGCGCGCCTGCCCAACATTCTGCTCAACGGCACCACCGGTATCGCCGTGGGCATGGCCACCGACGTGCCGCCGCACAACCTGCGCGAAGTGGCCAGTGCCTGCGTCCGTTTGCTGGACGAGCCCAAGGCCACCATCGAGCAACTGTGCGAGCATATCCAGGGGCCGGACTACCCGACCGAGGCGGAAATCATCACGCCGCGGGCCGAGATCCTGAAGATGTACGAAAGCGGGCGCGGCTCCATTCGCATGCGCGCCGTGTACCGCGTCGAAGATGGCGATATCGTGGTTACCGCGCTGCCGCACCAGGTCTCCGGTGCCAAGGTGCTGGAGCAGATTGCCGCGCAGATGCAGGCCAAGAAGCTGCCAATGGTGGCCGACCTGCGGGACGAGTCCGACCACGAGAACCCCTGCCGCATCGTCATCATCCCGCGTTCCAACCGGGTGGATGCGGCTGAGCTGATGCAGCACCTGTTCGCCACCACCGACCTGGAGAGCAGCTACCGGGTCAACGTCAACATCATCGGCCTGGACGGCAGGCCACAGCTGAAAAACCTGCGTGCCCTGCTGCTTGAGTGGCTGGAGTTCCGTACCAACACGGTGCGCCGCCGCCTGCAGCACCGCCTGGACAAGGTGGAAAAGCGCCTGCACCTGCTGGATGGCTTGCTCACCGCCTTCCTCAACCTGGATGAAGTGATCCACATCATCCGCACCGAAGACCAGCCCAAGCAGGCCCTGATTGCCCGCTTCGACCTGACTGAAATCCAGGCCGACTACATTCTCGAGACCCGCCTGCGCCAGTTGGCCCGTCTGGAAGAAATGAAGATCCGCGGCGAACAGGACGAATTGCTCAAGGAGCAGGCCAAGCTCCAGGCCCTGCTGGGTTCCGAGGCGAAGCTGCGCAAGCTGGTGCGCAGTGAGCTGATCAAGGATGGCGAAACCTATGGGGACGACCGCCGTTCGCCGATCGTCGAGCGTGCCGAAGCCAAGGCCCTGTCGGAAAACGAGCTGATGCCGACCGAGCCCGTTACCGTGGTGCTGTCCGAAAAAGGCTGGGTGCGGTGTGCCAAAGGGCACGACATCGATGCCACGGGCCTGTCGTACAAAGCCGGCGATGGCTTCAAGGCTGCCGCTGCCGGGCGTTCCAACCAGTTTGCCGTGCTGATCGACTCCACAGGACGCAGTTATTCGCTGGCGGCCCACAGCCTGCCGTCTGCCCGGGGGCAGGGCGAGCCGCTGACGGGGCGCCTGACCCCGCCACCGGGTGCCACCTTCGACTGCGTATTGATGCCCGAAGACGATGCGCTGTACGTGGTGGCATCCGACGCGGGCTATGGCTTCGTGGTCAAGGGTGAAGACCTGCAGGCCAAGAACAAGGCAGGCAAGGGCCTGTTGAACCTGCCTAACGGTGCCAAGGTGATGACCCCGCGCCCGGTGGCCAGCCGTGAGCAGGACTGGCTGGCGGCGGTGACCACCGAAGGGCGGTTGCTGGTGTTCAAGGTCAGCGACCTGCCGCAGTTGGGCAAGGGCAAGGGCAACAAGATCATCGGTGTGCCGGGTGATCGGGTGGCCAGCCGTGAAGAGTTCGTCACCGATATTGCCGTGATCGCCGAGGGCGCCACGCTGGTGCTGCGGGCCGGCAAACGCACGCTGTCGCTCAAGGCAGATGACCTGGAGCACTACAAGGGCGAGCGGGGCCGACGCGGCAGCAAGTTGCCACGTGGCTTCCAGCGGGTCGACGGGTTGCAGGTCGAGCTCCCGGCCTGACGCCCGCAAGGCCTGCATTGGCGATTTCACCGCCTGTGCGGGCAGAAATGCTGGAGTCGGGCCGCCATTTCGCGGATGATATGCCCCTTGCGGCGCCGGCCTGGCCGTGCGCCCGTTTGAATAATTGTGTATCACTGCGGTATGCCTGAAGGCATCCGCCTGGATGGGATGATGAAATTTCTGCGCATTCCCTTTGCGCTGTTGATGACTGGCTTGCTGGGCTTGGGTGGGTGCACCATGCATCAGCCTGTGGCCCTGTACCAGCTCGACAGCGGTGAGCCTGGCCAGCCGTCGCAGAGTGCTGGCATGGCCGTGGTGCTGGGCCCTGTCTCGGTGGCCGACTACCTGCAACGCGAAACCTTTCTGCAACGCCAGGCTGACGGCAGCCTGAGCGCCGCCACCGATGGCCGTTGGGCCGGTAGCCTTTCTTCGGACATCGACCAACTGCTTGTCCGCCAGCTGGCCTGGCGCCTGGACAGCCAGCGTGTGGTGCTGGCGCCGGCCACAGCGGGTTTCAGCCCGGATGTGCAGGTGCTGCTGTCGATCACGCGGCTGGACTCAGGCAAGAACCAACCGGCCATTCTGGATGCCCAGTGGCGCGTACTCGACCGCCGTGGCCAGGTACGTGACAACCGCATCGTTCACCTTGAGCAACAGCACGAGGGCAGCGAAGCATCCCAGGTGCAGGCCCAGGGCCAGCTGTTGCAAAAGCTTGCTGAGCAACTGAGCACGGCCGTGAAGCCTCTGGCCAACCAGCCGGCGATTGCCGAGGTTGCGCCGAAAAAACCTGCTGCACCTGCACAGGTGAAGAAGCAGCCTGAGAAATCGAAGATCCCCATGGCGTCCCCGATTCGTACCGATATGGAAGTCTATCGGTTCTGATCTTGGCGTTAAGTAAGAAAAAGCCCGCTGATGCGGGCTTTTTTGCGTGCGGCTGCTGGGGTGGGTGTCAGACCCGGCCCTCGTGCATGCGCGCCAGTTGCCGCTCGAGCATGGAGGGGTAGGGCTCCATCAGGCGCTCTACGCAGCATGCGCCTTCTGGGCTGGCGATGGGGCGGATGCGGGCACGTTGGCGGATCAGCGCGTCGTCGCTGATCTTGCGTTCCACCAGCAGCAGGTTGCGGCTGTGCTGCGACAGGGCCAGTGCGTCCTGTACCTTTTCTGCCATCAGCACGTCCACCAGCTCCAGCCCGTGCAGGTCGTTACCCAGGGTCAGGCCGAGCTGCAATTGCAGGGTAATGCCGCTGTCGGCCACCTCGATTTGCAGCGCATGGCCCAGGGCGCGCAGCAGCTCGCCGCAGCAGATGGCATTGGTCAGGTAGTCCTCACCGCACTCGCGGCTGTGGAACAGCACCAGCGTGCTGCCGTCATTGAGGGTGTGGGTTTCACCGTCATACAGCGAGGCGGCTTGCTCCAGGCAGTCCTGGTAGCGTTCGGTCAGCTCGGCCAGGCGGGTGCGTGGCAGGCGCCGCAGCTGCTCCTGCGAGCCCAGCTGCACGGCCAGTATGGCGCTGAACTGGGGTTCATCCGACTCGATGGGCAGCGGTTTGGGCGCGTCGTCATCCAGCAGGCCGGCAAAGGCTTCGTCATCGTCTTCGTCCACTGCAGCCGGCCTTGCCCGTGGTGCAGGCTTGGCGGCAGGTGCGCTGTGCAGGTCAGGCCCCAGCTCGTCCTCGTCTTCCAGCTCCGGTTCCGGCTCTGGAGGCGGTGGTGGGGCCAGGCGTGCGTGCAGCTGGCGGGCGATATCGCCGATCTCGTCCTGGCGGTCGGTGGCCGGGGTGTAGTGCTGTGGGTCACGCAGCCACACCCGCAGTTGCAACAGTGGCAGGGTGATGTAGCGGCCCTGGCGCAGGCTGAGGGTAAGTGCCAGTACCAGCAGAATGGCGGCCAGGATGCCCATGCTCTGCAGGCTGATCAGCATGGGTTGCTGGAACTGGCTCATGTCCAGGCTGATGCGCAGTTGCCCGGCGGTGACGTCCTGGAAGGTGATCTTGGTCTGGTAGACCCCCTCGGTTTCCCCGATCAGGCTGTTGCGCGGGCGCTGCCCGGCTTCGGCGAGGATGCGGTTGTCGACGCTATAGATAGCCGCATGGGCCACCAGCGGGTTCTTCACCAGGTTGCCCAGCAGCACATTGAGGCTGAGGATGTCGTTGGCCACCAGCAGTTCGGTCGCCGAGGTGGCCGTCTGCGTGGTCAGGCTCTGCCCCAGCGCGTCGGCCTGCTCGTGCATGGCCTGCTTGAACTGCAAACCCATCACGCAGGCATAGATCACCAGCGCCAGGGCCACCAGGAAGATGTTGGTGCAGGCGATGCGCAGTGCCAGTGGCACGCGACGTTGACTCAGGGCGCGATAGATCATCAGGAAGAAGTTGTCTGCTTTGACGGGCGTGGGCCGGTTCACTGAGCTCGGCTCTTAATGGCATGAAGTGGGGGGCAGTATAGCGACCCGGGTTTTGTCGGCAAAGTATCGTTGGCGCCCGATGGTCACGGAAAGTCGGTAGAATGCGCATTTTTCATCGAAGTCGGAGCCAGGTTGTGCGCGAAATCGTCCTGATCAACATCACCGGTGAAGATCGCCCCGGTCTCACTGCTGCCATCACCGGCGTCCTGCTGCAGGGCGGGGTGAGCATTCTCGACATCGGCCTGGCGGTGATGCACGGCACCTTGTCGTTCGGCATCCTGGTGGACATCCCCGACAACGAAGTGGCCACCAAGCTGTTGCAGAGCGTGCAGGCCAAGGCCCATGAGCTTAACCTGCAGGCCCGCTACACGCCGATTTCCGAGGCGGATTACCAGCAGTGGGCCGACGGCCACGGTGACGCGCGCCACGTGGTGACCCTGTTGAGCCGCAAGATCACCCCGGACCAACTGCAGCAGGTCAGTGCGGTGATCAGCCAGCACAACTTGACCATCGAGCGCATCGAGCGGTTGTCTGCCCGTGTGGCGCTGGACGCCGATACCAGCAAGGGCAAGGCGGCCATCGAGATTTCGGTGCGCGGTGAGCCTGATGATGCCCAGGCGTTGCGGGCCGAGTTCTTTGCCTTGTCCGAAGCGCTCAGCATCGACATTGCCTTCCAGAAGGACGACCTGTTCCGCCGCAATCGCCGCCTGGCGGTGTTCGACATGGACTCGACGTTGATCGAGGCCGAGGTGATCGACGAACTGGCCAAGGCGGCGGGCGTGGGCGAGCAGGTGGCGGCGATCACCGAGCGGGCGATGCGCGGCGAGCTGGATTTTCGCGCCAGTTTCAAGGAGCGCATGGCGCTGCTCAAGGGCCTGGACGTGGGTGTGCTGGACCAGATCGGTGCGTCGCTGCGCCTCACCGAAGGGGCGGAAACCCTGTTTGCCGAACTCAAGCGGCTGGGTTACAAAACGGCCATTCTGTCGGGCGGCTTCACCTATTTTGCCCGCCAGGTGCAGGCGCGGCTGGGCATCGACTATGTGTTTGCCAACGAGCTGGAAGTGGTCGACGGCAAGGTGACCGGTGTGGCCGTGGAGCCGATCGTCGACGCTCAGCGCAAGGCCGAGCTGCTGCAGAAGCTGGCGAGCGAAGAGGGCTTGCAGCTTGAGCAGACCATCGCCGTGGGCGATGGCGCCAACGATTTGCCGATGTTGTCACTGGCAGGCCTGGGCGTGGCGTTCCGCGCCAAGCCCCTGGTGCGCCAGTCGGCCAAACAGGCCATTTCGACCCTGGGGCTGGATGGGGTGTTGTACCTGCTGGGCCTGCGCGACCGCGACGCGCAGTCTGCGTAAGCGCAGCGTTAGCCGCCTGCTGCGGGGGTGAACGCACTCCACAGGCAGGCGGCGTTATCCCCAACAGGGCATCAGGCTGGCAGGCCGAGCTGCTGCCCCATGCGCACGGCCGAGGCTGCGCCCAGCGATTGCGCCCACTTCACCTGCTGTGGCCCGAACAGGACGATGGCAGTCGAACCCAGCTTGAAGCGGCCCAATTCGGCACCTTTCTCCAGGTGGATGGGCGCCCGGCTGGCGTCGTCGTAGCGGAAGGTTTTCAGCTCACGTTTGGGTGGCGTCACCAGCCCTGCCCATACGGTCTCGATAGAGGCCACGATCATCGCCCCCACCAGTACCACCGCCATCGGGCCGCGCTCGGTGTCGAACAGGCACACCACGCGCTCGTTGCGCGCGAACAGCTCTGGCACGTTCTCTGCCGTGGTCTGGTTTACCGAGAACAGCCGGCCGGGCACGTACACCATCTCGCGCAGGGTACCTGCCAGCGGCATGTGCACGCGGTGGTAGTCCTTGGGTGACAGGTAGATGGTGGCAAACTCGCCGCCCATGAATGGCGCAGCCATGGCCGGGTCGCCGCCCAGCAGTTCCTGGGCGCTGTAGCCGTGGCCCTTGGCCTGGAAGATGCGGCCGTGCTCGATGGGGCCGAGCTGGCTGACTGCACCGTCTGCAGGGCACAGGATGCTGCCGGGCGTGTCGTCCAGCGGCCGTGCACCTGGCTTCAGGGCGCGGGTGAAGAAGGCGTTGAAGTGCTCATAGGCGCTCAGGTCTTCGACCAGCGCTTCGCTCATGTCGACCTGGTAGCGTTTGGCGAACCAGGCGGTAAAGGCATTCTTGAACCAGCGCACACGGCACTCGGCGACGCAGCCGGCCAGCCGTGACAGCAGGTGGTGCGGCAGCAGGTACTGGCTGATGATGAACAGACGGGATTTCATGCAGGTTCCTTAGACTTCTACAGGCGTGTCCGGGTGGTTGCCCCATTCGCTCCACGAGCCGGCATAGGCTTTGACACGTGGGTAGCCGAGGGCCTTGGCCACCAGGTAGGTGAAACCGGAGCGGCGGTGGGTCTGGCAGTGGGTGATCACTTCCTTGTCCGGGGTGATGCCCAGTTGCTGCAACACCTGGGCGATGTCAGGGCGGATGCGCAGGTGGTCGTTGAGGTCCATGCCGGCGGTCCACTCGAAGTTGATCGCACCGGGTATGTGCCCGCCCTTGGCCGCCAGCACTTTCTCGCCACTGAATTCCTGCGGACCGCGGGCATCCCAGATGACCAGGTCGTCGGCGCCCAGGCGGCTTTGCAGGTACTCGCGGGTGGCAGTGGGCGTAGTGTCGATGTGCAGTGCCACTGGCGTAGTGCCCTTGGCCGGGGCCTCGGTGGACAGTTTGTCCGCAGGCCACGCCTGGATGCCGCCATTGAGGTAGTGGTAGCGCGTGTGGCCGATCACGTCGAGCAACCAGATGAAGCGCCCGGCCCAGCCACCGCCGTCATCGTCGTACACCACGTACACCGCATCATCACGGTGGCCCAGCTCACCGAACAGTTTTTCCAGGTCGCCCAGCGCTGGCAGCAGGCCAGGGGCCGGTGGCTGACCGAGCTGGGTGCGTTTGCCGTCGACAAAGTGCGCGCCCGGGACATGCCCACTGACATAGCGGTTCGCGCTGCTCAGGTCGACCAGGATCAGCTGGGGCGAAGCCAGGCGTGGCAGCAGGTCTGCGGGCTCGATCACCAGCGGCAGGCCGGAAAAGTCGCTCATCCACGGTCTCCAGTGTGCAAAGAGGGGCGATTGTAGCGCAAGGCTCAGGCCTTGCGGTTGGCAAACACGGTCAGGGCCCGCTCGATGCATTGTGCGGTCTTGCCGAAGGCCTGCACGCTGATATCGGCCATGGGCCTGCAGCCCTGGTCGGCCACCATCAGCATGAGTACCTGGTCATTCACCGCCAGAGAGCGCAGCAGCACGTGCTCGCCGCGGAACAGGGCACGCAGTGGGGCGGGCAGCAGGGCGTTGAACTGGGTGTGGTTCTCGGGGGTAATGCGCAACTGCCCCGCCTGGGCCATCATTTTTTGTAACAGCTTGTTCGGCGCAACGGGCAGCACCAGGCTCCCGGCCTCTTTGGGCAGGCCGGCCACCTGCTGCACGCGCAGGCAGTCGTTGGCCCGGTCGAGCCCGAGCAGCAGTACGCGCTGCAGGCCGCACGCCAGCAAGGCTTCACGGGCCTGGGTGGCGAGGTGGACGGTGTTGGTGAACGGGGTCGGCTGGGCCAGCAGGTCCTGGCAGAGCGTGCGCCAACGTGCCAAGTCGCCACTGGTAGGGGGCGGCGGTGCCAGCATGTCTGGGTGCGGTCGGCGCTGGTGCCAGGGCCAGATCAGCGCCTCGGCGGGGTGGAACAGCGCCAGCCTGGCATGGCGGCGGGCACTGGCAGCGGCCTGCTGGTGCATTTGCTGCTGCACGTCTTCCAGCGACGTCTGCAGGTAAAGCGCGGTCAGCAGTTGCCAGCGCAGCAGGTGCGGGTTGTCCCAGCCCACCTGGGCGGCCAGGGCCAGGTTGTTGGCCAGCAGTACGGTGTTGGCCGGCTGGTTGAACCAGCGGCGCAGGCCGGGCTCGGCGTCCAGCCTGTGTTGCTGGCTGAGCAGGTCTTCGTCGCGGGCGATGTTCAGCACCTGTGCCAGTTGCTCGCGCTCCTCCAGCAGCAGGCGATAGCCCAGCGTGACCCACTGTGGCAGGCGCCAGTGCTCGGCCATGGCCCGGCACAGCTCCAGGATACGTACGCCAAACAGTTCATGCTCGACCTCTGCGGCCACCTCGCCTTTATGGATGACCCGCAGCTCCCAGGTGTCCAGCAGCTTGGGGTGGGCCAGCGCCAGTGGCCACAGTGGCGACAGAAACAGCAGGCTGCCCCAGTGGATTTCCTGCCAGAGCCGCGCCAGGCGGCTGGCGAACAGCCCGCTGGCCTGCTGCGAGGCGTGCTGGCTGATCAGCTGGAACTGGCAGAGCACCGGCGGGATGTTCTCGGCTGGCATTGATGGCAGGCGCTTGAGCAACTGCGCACTGCGCTCCAGCCCCAGGCGGTTGAGGGCCACCTCCAGGCTTTCGGCAGGCTCTGCTTGGCTGGCGTTGGTGGGGTGGTTGGCTTCACGCATCACCGACAGCACCAGGGCGGGGCTGTCCTGCATCAGTTCGGCGATATCGCGCAGTGAGCGGCGATTGTCGTTGATGGCCGCCATTACCCGGTCATAGCTGTGCTTGGGCACAGGTATGCGAATGCTTTCCAGCAGCTTTACCCAGGCCTCTAACGTACGTGGAGCCTGGCCGGGTACCTTGGTTTCGATTGGCATTTTGACATCAGTCCGAACTGGCTTTTCGCTTTGAGTGGCTATAGTCTGGCGCAGTTCTGCCGATAAGTAGAAGAAGAGTTTTGACGCTTCCGCCACATCCCCTGACCACGACAGCAAGTGCTTTGAATCTATGGCTAAAATTATCGGCATCATCGTCGTATTCGCGAGCGTGCTCGGCGGCTACGTGCTCTCCCACGGCAAGATCGCGGCACTGATCCAGCCGTTCGAAGTACTGATCATCGGCGGTGCGGCCTTTGGTGCATTCTTGCAGGCCAACCCCGGCTACATGACCATGCACGTCATCAAGAAGTCGATGAAGATGTTCGGCTCGCGCTTCACCCATGCCTACTACCTTGAAGTGCTGGGTCTGGTGTACGAGATTCTGAACAAGAGCCGCCGTGAGGGCATGATGGCCATCGAGGCCGACATCGAGGATGCCTCTGCCAGCCCGATCTTCGCCAAATACCCGACCGTGCTGGCCGATGAACGCATGACCGCGTTCGTCTGCGACTACCTGCGCATCATGTCCACCGGCAACATGGCCCCACATGAGCTCGAGGGCTTGTTCGACATGGAGCTGCTGAGCATGAAGGAAGAGCTGGAGCACCCGTCGCATGCGGTGACCGGCGTGGCCGACGGCATGCCCGGCTTCGGTATCGTGGCTGCGGTGCTGGGTATCGTGGTGACCATGGCCTCGCTGGGCGACGGCGACCAGGCAGCCATCGGCATGCACGTAGGCGCGGCGCTGGTGGGGACGTTCTTCGGTATTCTGGCGGCCTACGGCTTCTTCGGCCCGTTGGCCAAGTGCCTGGAGCACGACGCCAAGGAGGAACTGAACCTCTACGAATCGATCAAGGCTTCGCTGGTGGCGTCGGCGTCGGGCATGCCGCCATCGCTGGCCGTGGAGTTCGGGCGCAAGGTGCTGTACCCCAAGCATCGCCCGAGCTTCTCCGAGCTGGAACAAGCGGTACGCGGTCGCTGATCCATGGAAAACAACCAGCCCATCATCGTCAAGCGCGTCAAGCGCTTTGGCGGCGGCCATCACGGCGGCGCCTGGAAAATCGCCTTTGCCGACTTCGCGACGGCCATGATGGCGTTCTTCCTGGTGCTGTGGCTGCTTTCCACTGCCACGCCGGAGCAGAAGATCGCCATCGCCGGCTACTTCAAGGACCCGATCGGTTTTTCGGAAAGTGGCACGCCCTACGTCATCGACCTGGGCGGCTCGCCTGAACTGGCCCCGGAAAAAACCATCAACCCGACGGAGAAGTCCGAGCCTACCCCCGACAACACCATCGAGGTGAACAAGGACCAGGTTGAAACCATGGCCGAGCAGGTTGAGCGGGAGCGCCTGGAACTGCTGCTGCAAGAGCTGCAGAACAAGGTGGAAGAGAACCCGCAACTGCAGAAGTTCAAGGACCAGATCCTGTTCGAGATCACCCAGGACGGCCTGCGTATCCAGATCATGGATGCCGAGAACCGGCCAATGTTCGACATCGGCAGCGCACGCCTGCAGCCGTATTTCGAAGACATCCTGCTGGCGATGGCAGACACCATCAAGACCGTGCCGAACAAGATCAGTGTGAGCGGCCACACCGACGCCAAACCCTATGCGGGCACTGGCGAGTTCGGCAACTGGGAACTGTCGGCCAACCGCGCCAACGCGGCGCGCCGGGCGCTGGTGGCCGGCGGGTACCCGGACGATCAGGTGGCGCGGGTGGTGGGCTATGCGTCGTCATCGCTGTTCGACCGCAAGAACCCGTTCAACCCGGTGAACCGCCGCATTGACATCATCGTGCTGACCAAGAAGGCCCAGCGTGATATCGAGGGCGAGCAAGGTTCGAAACAAGCGCCCGCCGCCCCGGCGTCGGCGCCCGGCGCTGCGGCACCCGCTGCGCCCAAGGCCGACAATGACAACGACCAGGCCCCCATGCAGCCCCGCGAGTTGCGCCAGAAGCTGAATATCTTTGAAGATGGCGCGCTGAAGATGGATGAAGCCAAGGAGCAATAGGCCTTTGGCGGTATCAGCGCTGACGGCTGTTTGGCGTAACGGGTGCAGCGCCTGCGGGATCGAGCGCCGCCCGCGCGGCGCTCGGTCTCACGGCCAGCGCAACTACCACGGCGAGAGCATCTACCTTAGGTCAGGCTGGCGATGATCGAGCGGTAGCTGTTCATGCGCTGCGGCTTGATACGCCCGTCATCCAGGGCCTTGAGCAGCGCACACCCCGGTTCGCGGTCATGCTTGCAGTCGCGGAAGCGGCAAGTACCGAACAGGTCGCGGAACTCGATGAAACCTTCTTCCACGTCGGTACGGCTGACGTGACCCAGGCCGAACTCACGGATGCCCGGCGAGTCGATCAGGTCGCCGCCATTGGGGAAGTGGTACAGGCGGGCGGTGGTGGTGGTGTGGGTGCCCTGGCCTGACCACTCCGACAGGTCGCCCACGCGCGTGCCGGCATCGGGCAGCAGGCTGTTGACCAGAGAAGACTTGCCCACGCCCGACTGGCCAACGAACACACTGATGTGGCCGTCGAGCGTCTGCTGCAGGCGCTGCATGCCGTCGCCCTGGTGCGCGGATACCTCCAGCAGCGGGTAGCCCAGTTCGCGGTACACCTCAAGCAACTGGTGCAGGCCGGGGCCGTTCTGTTCGTCGATCAGGTCCGCCTTGTTCAGCAGCAACAACGGGCGCAGGCCTGCGTGTTCTGCGGCCACCAAGTAGCGGTCGATAAGATTGGGGTGTGGCTCGGGAGCGGGTGCGAAGACGATGACGATAAGGTCGACGTTGGCCGCCACCGGCTTCAGCTGGCCGTGGTTGTTGGGCCGGCACAGCTCGGTGATGCGAGGCATCTGCGCCACGATCACGCCGATACCCTGGTTGCCCGCCCGCCAGACTACCCGGTCGCCGGTCACCAGTGCTGGCAGGTTGGCCCGCAGGTGGCAGCGGAACACCTGGCCGGCGGTGTCGCCGTCCTGGGCTTCCACTTCGACCTGGACGCCAAAGTGCGCAATTACCAGGCCCAGTTGTTCCGGCCCCAGGTCACCACCTTCCAGTTCGTGCAGCACGTGCTGCTCACGCTTGGCTGCACGGGCAGCGCGTTCGTTCTGGATTTTTTCGATACGCCAGTTCTGACGGCGGTTGAGCTGGCGTTTGGCCATGAACGCTCCGTAGGAGAGCCCCACGCGGGGCGTTGAAATCGGCAGGCAGTCTAGCACGTCGGCCCCACGGCCTGTGCGCTTGGCTTTTTGACCGGTACCGGGACGTCTGGGCTAAAATGAGCGCCTATTCGAGGAGCGCCCCATGCAAAACCCACAGAACCTGATCTGGATCGACCTGGAAATGACCGGCCTGGATCCGGACAGCGATGTCATCATCGAGATGGCCACCATCGTCACCGACAGCGACCTGAATACCCTGGCCGAAGGCCCGGTGATCGCCATCCACCACAGCGATGAGGTGCTGGCGCGCATGGACGACTGGAACACCCGTACCCATGGCGCTTCGGGCCTGACCCAGCGGGTGCGCGAAAGCACGGTCAGCATGGCCGAGGCCGAGGCGCAGACCATCGCCTTCCTCGAACAGTGGGTGCCCAAGGGCAAGTCGCCGATCTGCGGTAACAGCATCTGCCAGGACCGCCGCTTCCTCTACCGTCACATGCGCAACCTGGAAAACTACTTCCACTACCGCAACCTGGACGTGTCCACGCTGAAGGAGCTCGCCGCACGCTGGGCACCAGAGGTGCGCGACAGCTTCGTCAAGGGCGGCACCCACCTGGCACTGGACGACATTCGCGAGTCCATCGCCGAGCTGCGCCACTATCGCGAGCACTTCATCAAGTTCTGAGCATCAGCCAGCAGACCGAAGGCGGCGTTTGCCGCCTAACGCTTGCCACTTGCCGCTTCAAGGAATGTGCTTCATGTTGTTGATGCTTTACCTGATCGCCATCACCGCTGAAGCGATGACGGGCGCGCTGTCTGCCGGGCGTCGTGGCATGGACTGGTTCGGTGTGGTGCTGATTGCCTGCGTGACGGCACTGGGCGGCGGCTCGGTACGGGATGTGCTGCTTGGCCATTACCCGCTGACCTGGGTCAAGCACCCTGAATACCTGGTGCTTACCAGTTGCGCGGCACTGTTCACGATCTTTATCGCACCGATGATGCGCCGCCTGCGCTCGTTGTTTCTGGTGCTCGATGCCCTGGGGTTGGTGGCGTTCACGCTGATCGGCTGCATGACTGCCCTGGAAATGGGGCAGGGCATGTTGGTGGCGTCGATCAGCGGGGTCATCACCGGGGTGTTCGGCGGGATTTTGCGGGATATCTTCTGCAACGATATCCCCCTGGTCTTCCGCCGCGAGCTGTATGCCAGTGTGTCGTTCGCAGCCGCGTGGTTCTACCTGGGGTGCGTGTATTTCAACGTGCCAGCCGAGCAGGCGATGCTGCTGACCTTGTTCGGCGGGTTCCTGGTGCGGTTGCTGGCCATCCGTTTTCACTGGGAAATGCCCAAGTTCCACTACAACGACCAGCAATAAGCCATTTTCAGGCCTGATGCCGCAGGCTTGGGCACGGGGCTATTGAATGTGGTGCTGGGCCAGTGCCCACGCCACATGCTCACGCACCAGCGCCGAGCCATCGTCACGGCGTGCCTTCAGCGCCTCGATCACCGGGATCGTTGACGGCGCATTGCCCAGCCCCACTGCCAGGTTGCGCAGCCAGCGCTCATACCCCGCCCTGCGCAAGGGGCCGCCCTCGGTCTTGCGCAGGAAGGTTTTCTCGTCCCACAGAAACATCTCGGCCAGTTCGGCATTCTCCAGCCCATGGCGTGGTTGGAAGTCCTGCTCGCGGGTGGCTTTGGCAAAACGGTTCCAGGGGCACACGATCTGGCAGTCGTCGCAGCCGAATACCCGGTTGCCCATCATGGGGCGCAGCTCCACCGGTATCGGGCCCTTCAGCTCGATGGTGAGGTAGGAGATGCAGCGGCGCGCGTCCAGCACGTACGGCCCGACGAAAGCCTGGGTCGGGCAGATGTCCAGGCAGGCCTGGCAGCGTCCGCAGTGCTCGCTGGTAGTGGCCGGGTCCACCGGCAGCGGCAGGTCGACGAACAGCTCGGCAAGAAAAAAGTAACTGCCGGCTTTGCGGTTGAGCAGCAGCGTATTCTTGCCAATCCAGCCCAGCCCGGCCTGTTCGGCCAGGGCTTTTTCCAGCACCGGGGCGCTGTCGACAAAGGCCCGGTAACCGAACGGGCCGATGGCTTCCTGAATGCGGTCGGCCAGAAACTGCACGCGCTTGCGCACCAGCTTGTGGTAATCGCGGCCCAGGGCATAGCGGGACACGTAGGCTTTTTCGGGCTGGGCCAGGCGCTGCGCCATCTGCGTGTCGCCAGGCAGGTAATCCATGCGCAGCGACACCACCCGTACCGTGCCGGGGATCAACTGCTCGGGGTGGGCGCGCTTGCTGCCATGGGCACCCAGGTATTCCATCTCGCCTTGGTAGCCAGCATCAAGCCAGCGCTGCAGGTGGTGTTCGTGTTCACCAAGGTCGACCCCGGCGATGCCTACGTGGGCAAAGCCGAGTTCCTGGCCCCACATCTTGATCGATTGGGCCAACTGTTCGAGGTCGGGTGTGGAGGCGGGCATGGATGGGCAAGCAATACGGGCTCAGGTGCGTATAATTCTGCCAGACATTGGAGCTTTTGACCCCATGCCACAGACCAAACACCCAAACCCTGCGCCGCAGCTGCTCAGCAGCCTGACCGTCGCGCACCTGCCGCCGCGGCCTGCGCAGGCCCATAAAGGCGACTTCGGCCATGTGCTGGTGGTAGGCGGCGACCTGGGCACCGGGGGCGCTGTGCTGCTTGCCGGCGAGGCGGCGCTGCGCTGCGGGGCAGGGCTGGTCAGCCTTGCAACGCGCCCGGAGCACGTTGCCGCAGGCCTCGCCCGCCTGCCTGAAACCATGTGCCTTGGGGTGCAGTCGGCCAACCAGCTGATGGGCGTGCTGGAGCGCGCCTCGGTGCTGGTGGTGGGCCCTGGCCTGGGGCAGGCGGGGTGGGGGCGCAGCCTGTTGTCGGCGGTGGCCAATGCCGACCGCCCGCAGGTATGGGATGCCGACGCCCTGAACCTGCTGGCCAGTGCGCCCCTGGCGCTGCCCAGCGGCAGCGTGCTCACGCCGCACCCGGGGGAGGCTGCGCGGCTGCTGGGCATTTCTACCGAAGCGGTGCAGGCCGACCGGCCGGGGGCTGCGCGCAAGCTGGCGCGGCGCTACAACAGCGTGTGCGTGCTGAAGGGCGCCGGTACCTTGGTGGCCGACCCGGATGGGCAGCTGATGCTCTGCGACCGTGGCCACCCGGCCATGGCCGGCGCTGGCCTGGGCGATGTACTCAGTGGCGTGCTGGCCGCGCTGCTGGCGCAGGGCCTGAGCGCCTGGGAAGCCGCAGGGCTAGGGGTGTGGCTGCACGCCCGTGCCGGTGAACGCCTGGGCGGTGAAGGCCGGGGGCTGGCGGCCAGTGACCTGATACCTGTCATTCGTTATTTGTTGGAGGAGCACAGCGCGTGCCTGGCTTAAACCTGTTTCTGGCCGACGAAGCGGCCACTGTCGCCTTCGGCGCACACTTGGCCACTGTCACCGATGGTCGCGGTGTGATCTTTCTTGAAGGGGACCTGGGCGCGGGCAAGACCACGTTGTCACGTGGCCTGATCCGTGGCCTGGGCCATACTGGTGCAGTGAAAAGCCCGACGTTCACCGTTGTCGAACCCTACGAGATCGGTGATGTCCGAGCTTTTCACTTCGACCTTTATCGGCTGGTCGATCCAGAGGAGCTTGAGTTCATGGGTATTCGTGACTATTTCGAGGGGGACCCACTGTGCCTGTTCGAGTGGCCACAAAAGGGTGCGGGCGTTTTGCCAAAGCCTGACCTGACCATTACCATAAGCCCCCAAGCTGGCGGACGCTCGCTTGACCTGTCGCCGCAGGGGGCTCGTGGCGAGGCCTGGTGCGTGGCACTGGCCGAACACTATAAACAGTAAGTGGGGTAGGTATGCGCATACGCGCACTGGTCGCCATCGTTGGGCTGCTGCTGACAACGGTGACCGTTGACGCTCTGGCCGTCACTCAAGTCAAGAGCGTGCGCCTGTGGCGCGCGCCGGACAACACACGGCTGGTTTTCGACCTGTCTGGCCCCGTGCAGCACAGCGTCTTTACCCTGAGCGCACCGGACCGGCTGGTTATCGATATCAATGGTGCGACGTTGGCCGCCCCGTTGAAGGTTGCCACCTCCAACACGCCAATCAGCAGCGTGCGCTCTGCCCAGCGTACCCCTACCGATTTGCGGGTGGTGGTCGACCTTAAAAAGTCGGTCACCCCCAAGAGCTTCACCTTGGCGCCCAACGCGCAGTATGGCAACCGCCTGGTGGTCGACCTGTATGACCAGGAAGCCGACGCCATCGCCGCCACTGCGCCGCCGCCGGCTCCACCACCGGTGCAGGCGCCGGCAACCACCCCGGCTGTGCCGGTGACGCCCACGCAGCCTGCCATCAAGTTGCCACCAGTGCCTAGTGGCAAGCGCGATATCGTGGTCGCCATTGACGCCGGTCACGGCGGCGAAGACCCTGGCGCGTCCGGGTCCAGTGGTCAGCATGAAAAAGATATCGTGCTGCAGATCGCCCGCGAGCTGCAACGCCAGATCAGTGCCGAAAAGGGCTTCCGGGCCGAGCTGACGCGTACGGGTGATTATTTCATTCCGTTGCGCAAACGCACTGAAATCGCGCGCAAGAAAGGCGCCGACCTGTTCATTTCGATCCACGCCGATGCCGCGCCGTCCCGTGCTGCCTTCGGTGCATCGGTGTTTGCGTTGTCTGACCGTGGCGCCACGTCCGAAACCGCACGTTGGCTGGCCGACACGGAAAACCGCTCCGACCTGATCGGGGGGGCAGGCAACGTCAGCCTGGATGACAAGGACCGTATGCTGGCAGGTGTACTGCTGGACCTGTCGATGACCGCCACGCTCAGCTCCAGCCTCAACGTGGGGCAGAAGGTGCTGGGCAACATGGGGCGCATCACATCGCTGCACAAGCAGCGGGTCGAGCAAGCGGGCTTCATGGTATTGAAGTCGCCCGACATCCCTTCGATTCTGGTGGAAACCGGGTTCATCTCCAACAATGCCGAGGCCGCCAAGCTGTCGACCCGCAGCCATCAGCAGGCGCTTGCCCGTTCGATCCATACCGGCGTGCGCCAGTACTTCCAGCAAAACCCGCCGCCAGGCACCTATATCGCCTGGCTGCGTGACAGCGGCAAGATCGCCCAGGGCCCACGTGAGCACACGGTGCGCCCCGGCGAGACCCTGGCCATGCTGGCTGTGCGCTACCAGGTCAGTGTGAGCAGCCTGCGCAACACCAACAACCTGAAGACCGATGAACTGAAGGTGGGCCAGCGCCTGGATATCCCTGCTACCACGTTGGCCTCGCAATGAGCGGCGGTTCCCGCATCCAGCTGCTCAGCCCGCGGCTGGCCAACCAGATTGCGGCGGGTGAGGTGGTCGAGCGGCCTGCCTCGGTCGCCAAGGAACTGCTGGAAAACAGCCTGGACTCCGGGGCCCGTCGTATCGACGTGGAGGTGGAGCAGGGCGGCGTGAAGTTGTTGAAGGTGCGCGATGACGGCGGCGGGATTTCTGCTGACGACCTGCCGCTGGCGCTGGCGCGGCACGCCACCAGCAAGATCCGCGAGCTGGAAGACCTCGAAGGGGTACTGAGCCTGGGCTTTCGGGGCGAGGCGCTGGCCTCGATCAGCTCCGTTGCCCGCCTGACCCTCACCTCGCGTACCGCCAGTGCCAGCGAAGCCTGGCAGGTGGAAACCGAAGGCCGTGAGATGACCCCGCGGGTGCAGCCGGCGGCTCACCCGGTGGGCACGTCGGTGGAAGTGCGCGACCTGTTTTTCAATACACCGGCCCGGCGCAAGTTTCTCAAGGCCGAAAAAACCGAGTTCGATCACCTGCAGGAAGTGGTGCGCCGCCTGGCGCTGGCGCGTTTTGATGTTGCCTTCCACCTGCGCCACAACGGCAAGAGCATTCTCAGCCTGCACGAGGCTCATGACGAAACGGCCCGTGCGCGGCGGGTAGGCGCCATCTGCGGCCCAGGCTTCATGGAGCAGGCGCTGCCCATCGAGGTAGAGCGCAACGGCCTGCGCTTGTGGGGCTGGGTTGGGCTGCCGACGTTCTCGCGCAGCCAGGCCGACCTGCAGTATTTCTTCGTCAATGGCCGTGCGGTCCGCGACAAGCTGGTGGCCCACGCCGTGCGGCAGGCTTACCGTGATGTGCTGTTCAATGGCCGGCACCCCACGTTCGTGCTGTTCCTTGAGCTTGAGCCCAACGGCGTCGACGTCAACGTGCACCCCACCAAACACGAAGTGCGCTTCCGTGAAGGGCGTTCGGTGCACGACTTCCTCTACGGCACCTTGCACCGCGCCCTGGCCGATGTGCGGCCAGAGGACCAGTTGGCTGCCCCGGCTGCCGTGCCCGAGGCTGTGCGCCCCACCGGCCAGCAGGCTGGCGAATTCGGCCCGCAAGGCGAAATGCGCCTGGCGGCTGCGGTGCTGGAACCACCCCGTGCCCAGCCGTCGTTCAGCAATGGGGGCAGCGGCGCCGGCTACCAGTACCAGTACACGCCGCGCCCGTCGCAGCCGTTGCCCGCCGCTGAGGCACAGGCGGTGTACCGCGAGTTCTACAAGCCGCTGGCCGAAGGCGCCACCGCGCCTGCTGCGCTGCCGGAGAGCCAGGGGGATATTCCGCCGCTGGGCTATGCCCTGGCGCAACTCAAGGGTATCTACATCCTGGCCGAAAACGCGGTCGGCCTGGTGTTGGTGGACATGCATGCGGCCCATGAACGCATCATGTACGAACGGCTGAAGGTGGCCATGGCCAGCGAAGGCCTCAGCGGCCAGCCGTTGCTGGTGCCCGAAACCCTGGCCTTGAGCCAGCGCGAAGCCGACTGCGCCGAGGAACATGGCCAATGGTTCCAGCGGTTGGGCTTCGAGTTGCAGCGCCTTGGCCCGGAAACCCTGGCGATTCGCCAGATCCCGGCACTGCTCAAGCAGGCGGAGGCCAACCGCCTGGTACAGGACGTACTGGCCGACCTGATGGAATACGGCACCAGCGATCGCATTCAGGCGCACCTCAACGAACTGCTCGGCACCATGGCTTGCCACGGTGCAGTGCGTGCCAACCGGCGCCTGGCGATCCCGGAGATGAACGCCCTGCTGCGTGATATGGAAAACACCGAGCGCAGCGGCCAGTGCAACCACGGGCGCCCTACCTGGACGCAGATGGGCCTGGATGACCTGGACAAACTCTTTTTGCGCGGCCGATGACATGAGTGGCAAGCCCCCTGCAATCTTCCTGATGGGCCCGACGGCGTCCGGCAAGACCGACCTGGCCATCGAGCTGAGCAAGGTCATGCCCTGTGAACTGGTGAGCGTTGATTCGGCGTTGGTATACCGGGGCATGGACATTGGCTCGGCCAAGCCGTCCAAGGCCATGCTGGCGGCTCACCCGCACCACCTGATCGATATTCGCGACCCTGCCGAAAGCTACTCGGCGGCGCAGTTTCGCGCCGACGCCCTCCAGGTCATGGGCGAGATCACCGCGCGGGGCAACATCCCGCTGCTGGTGGGCGGCACCATGCTCTACTACAAGGCCTTGATCGACGGCCTGGCGGACATGCCGGCAGCGGACGCCCAGGTGCGCGCCGAGCTGGAGGCCCTGGCGCAGGCGCAGGGCCTGGCGGCGCTGCACCGGCAACTGGCCGAGGTCGACCCGGAATCAGCTGCCCGCATTCACCCCAACGACCCTCAGCGGTTGATCAGGGCGCTTGAGGTGTACCGGGTCAGCGGCCAGAGCATGACGGCCCATCGCCAGCGTCAATTGGCTGAAAGTAGCGGCGCAGACGCAGGCGCGGGCGGCCATTTGCCCTATACTGTCGCGAGTTTGGCGATAGCGCCTACAGATCGTCACATTCTGCATCACCGAATTGCGTTACGATTTTCACAGATGTTGGAACAGGGCTTTGTCGACGAGGTCCGAATGCTGCGAGCCAGAAGTGACTTGCACGCCGGGTTGCCGTCTATACGGGCTGTGGGGTATCGGCAAGTCTGGGACTACCTGGACGGCATACTGGATGAGAATGAGATGCGCGAGCGCGGTATCATTGCCACCCGGCAGCTGGCCAAGCGGCAGTTCACCTGGTTGCGTGGCTGGCCGGGCGTGCAGTGGCTCGACAGCCTTGCCTGCGACAATCTGTCCCGCACCTTGAAATACCTTGGGGCCATCTCCATATTGAGCTGAGTCCCTGCAGATTGCCGTCTATCCTTGCGATGGGCGGCCCAATTTATCGTTTTTTCAGATTTTCCAATTATTTATCCTTACAGGAGTGCGGCATATGTCAAAAGGGCATTCGCTACAAGACCCTTACTTGAACACCTTGAGAAAAGAAAAGGTTCCGGTTTCGATCTACCTGGTCAACGGTATCAAGCTGCAGGGCTCGATCGAATCCTTCGACCAGTTCGTGGTACTGCTGAAAAACACCGTCAGCCAGATGGTCTACAAGCACGCCATTTCCACTGTCGTACCTGCCCGTCCGGTTCGTCTGCCAAGCCCGTCCGATTCCGAGAACGGCGACAGCGAGCCAGGCAACGCCTGATAGGAGCCTGCATTGTTCTTTGAGCGCCACGGTGGTGGTGAACGGGCCTTGCTCGTTCACTTGGAAGGTCAGAACCCTGAGGCGCGTGAAGACCCGCAGGAGTTTCAGGAGCTGGCGCTGTCGGCAGGTGCCGACATCGTCTCGCTGGTCACGGTGACAAGGCATCAGCCTTCCGCCAAATACCTGATTGGCAGTGGCAAGGTCGAGGAATTGCACGACCTGGTCCATGCCGAACAGGTAGACCTGGTGATTTTCAATCACACCCTCACGCCCAGCCAGGAGCGCAACCTCGAGCGCGTGTTCGAGTGCCGTGTGCTCGACCGCACCGGGCTGATCCTCGATATTTTCGCCCAGCGGGCGCGTACCCATGAAGGCAAGCTGCAGGTCGAACTGGCCCAGCTGGAGCACATGAGTACCCGTCTGGTACGCGGCTGGACGCACCTTGAGCGGCAAAAAGGCGGTATCGGCCTGCGCGGGCCGGGTGAAACCCAGCTGGAAACCGACCGCCGCCTGCTGCGGGTGCGCATACGCCAGATCAAGTCACGCCTGGAAAAGGTGCGCAGCCAGCGTGAGCAGGCGCGTCGCGGCCGCAAGCGGGCAGACATCCCTTCGGTTTCGCTGGTGGGCTATACCAACGCCGGCAAGTCCACGCTGTTCAACGCCTTGACCCAGTCCGAGGTGTACGCCGCCGACCAACTGTTCGCCACGCTCGACCCAACCCTGCGCCGCCTGCAACTGGACGACCTGGGGCCAATCGTATTGGCCGACACAGTGGGCTTTATCCGCCACTTGCCGCACAAGCTGGTCGAGGCTTTTAGGGCTACGCTCGAAGAGTCGAGCAACTCCGACCTGCTGCTGCACGTCATCGATGCCCATGAGCCCGAGCGCATGGAGCAAATCGAGCAGGTGCTGGCGGTGTTGGGAGAGATTGGCGCCGAAGGCTTGCCGATCCTCGAGGTGTATAACAAACTCGACCTGCTTGAAGATGTCGAGCCGCAAATCCAGCGTAATGCCGACGGCAAACCCGAGCGGGTCTGGGTGTCGGCACGCGATGGGCGTGGCCTGGAGCTGGTTGGCCAGGCGGTTGCCGAGCTGCTCGGCGATGATCTGTTTGTTGGCACCCTGTGCCTGGAGCAGCGTTTTGCCCGCTTGCGCGCGCAATTCTTTGACCTGGGCGCGGTGCAGAGTGAAGCGCATGATGAAGAAGGGCGCAGCCTGCTGAGTGTGCGGCTGCCCTGGGTCGAGCTCAACCGCCTGGTCAGCCGGGAAGGCATGGAGCCGCAAGTGTTTGTCGAGCAACACACTTTGCAATAAATGCTCGTCGACGTCGCCGGGCAGCAATGACAGGCATTCTGTAGCATTGGACGGCGCGCCGTGGGCGCGTCTTTGCTTTATCAGATGGAGAGCGCTATGGCTTGGAACGAGCCGGGTGGCAACTCGAACAATCAGGATCCCTGGGGCGGTCGCCGCGGTAATGGTGGCGGCGGCGGTGGCGGTGACAAAAAAGGGCCACCGGATCTGGACGAGGCCTTCCGCAAACTGCAGGACAGCCTGAATGGCATGTTCGGCGGTAATAAAAAACGTGGCGGCGGCGGTGACCGCAATGTCGGCAAGGGTGGTGGCCTGGGCCTGCTGGGCATCGGCCTGGCCGTGCTGGCTGCCATCTGGCTGTATAGCGCTGTCTACGTGGTCGACGAGCAGGAGCAAGCCGTGGTGCTGCGCTTCGGCAAGTACTATGAAACAGTCGGTCCCGGCCTGAACATCTACTTCCCGCCCATCGATCGCAAGTACATGGAAAACGTCACGCGTGAGCGTGCCTACACCAAGCAGGGCCAGATGCTGACCGAAGACGAGAACATCGTCGAAGTGCCGCTGACCGTGCAGTACAAGATCACCAACCTGCAGGACTTCGTGCTCAACGTCGACCAGCCTGAGGTGAGCCTGCAACACGCGACCGACAGTGCCCTGCGCCATGTGGTGGGCTCCACTTCGATGGACCAGGTGCTGACCGAAGGCCGTGAGCAGATGGCCGTGGATATCCGCGAACGCCTGCAGCGCTTCCTCGACAACTACCGTACCGGCATCACCGTGACCCAGGTCAACGTACAGAGCGCGGCAGCCCCGCGTGAAGTGCAGGAAGCCTTCGATGACGTGATCCGTGCCCGCGAAGACGAGCAGCGTGCCCGCAACCAGGCCGAGTCCTACGCCAATGGCGTGGTACCCGAGGCCCGTGGTCAGGCCCAGCGCATCATCGAAGACGCCAACGGTTATCGCGACGAAGTCATCGCCCGTGCCAAAGGTGAGGCCGACCGCTTCGTCAAGCTGGTCACCGAGTACCGCAAGGCGCCTGACGTGACCCGCCAGCGTTTGTACCTGGAGACCATGCAAGAGGTTTACAGCAACTCGAGCAAAGTCATGGTGGCCACCAAGGACGGGCAGAACAACCTGCTCTACCTGCCACTGGACAAGATGGTCGAAGGCAGCCGCAACCCGGCCGCGCCAAGCAGCGGCGTATCGTCGGCGAATGATGCAGCCGCCGCCCGTGCGGCGCAGGACACGCAACAGCAACAGCAACCGCTGCGCACTAGGGAGAGCCGCTGATGAGCAACCGATCGCTGATCGCCCTGATCGTCGCTGTGGTACTGGGTATTGTGGCCTGGAACAGCTTCTACATCGTGGCCCAGACCGAACGGGCAGTGCTGCTGCGCTTCGGTAAGGTGGTCCAGGCGGATGTGCAGCCTGGCCTGCACGTGAAGATTCCTTACGTGAACCAGGTGCGCAAGTTCGACGCACGCCTCATGACCCTCGACGCCCCCACTCAGCGGTTCCTGACCCTGGAGAAAAAAGCGGTGATGGTCGATGCGTACGCCAAATGGCGCGTCAAGGACGCCGAGCGTTTCTATACCGCCACTTCCGGCATGAAGCAGATCGCCGACGAGCGTCTGTCCCGTCGCCTGGAAAGCGGCCTGCGTGACCAGTTCGGTAAACGCACCCTGCACGAGGTGGTGTCCGGTGAGCGTGACGCGTTGATGGCAGACATTACTGCTTCGCTTAACCGCATGGCCAACAAGGAGCTGGGTATCGAGGTTGTCGACGTTCGCGTCAAGGCCATCGACCTGCCGAAGGAAGTCAACCGCAGCGTGTTCGACCGCATGAGCACCGAGCGTGAGCGTGAAGCCCGCGAGCACCGCGCCAAGGGTAACGAGTTGGCAGAAGGCATCCGTGCCGACGCTGATCGCCAGCGCCGCGTACTGCTGGCCGAGGCCTACCGTGAAGCCGAGGAAACCCGCGGTGACGGTGATGCCCAGGCCGCTGCCATCTACGCCAAGGCCTACACCCAGGACGCCGATTTCTACGCGTTCTACCGTAGCCTGCAAGCGTACCGTGACAGCTTCTCGAGCAAGAGCGATGTACTGGTCCTGGACCCGAAGAACGAGTTCTTCCGCTTCATGGACAAGAGTCGGCCCTGAGGCTCGTTCGGGTTGGTGCCCCGCCTGGCAGCTAAAACGCCTGGCGGGGTGCATCCTGAATGAAAACGGGTGTATCATGAGTCAGCCGGGAAATTTCCCGGCTTTTTTGCGTCTGCAAGGTTGATTGGCACGCGCCGGTTGACGGTTTGCTCAGCTCGCAAGGCAATTCGAGGGTATCGGGTACGGTGGCTGCGCTGGGATCAGTGCTGCCCGTTGCTGTGCGCGATACCGGCTTTACTGACGGCTGGCCTGCGGGCGGCCGCCCGGACCAGAGGGGAAATGGCGTAATGGCAACGGTAGACCGCTGGCTGCTGCCAGATGGCATCGAGGAAGTACTGCCACCTGAGGCTGCGCGCATCGAAATCGCGCGGCGCCAGGTGTTGGACCTGTTCCAGAGTTGGGGCTACGAACTGGTCGTCACGCCGCATATCGAGTACCTGGAGTCGCTGCTTACCGGCGCCGGCCAGGACCTGGACCAGCGCACCTTCAAGGTGGTGGACCCGCAGTCCGGCCGCCTGATGGGCTTCCGCGCCGACTTCACCCCGCAAGTGGCACGCATCGATGCCCATACCTTGCGCCGTGAAGGCCCAAGCCGCCTGTGCTACGCCGGCAGCGTGCTGCATGCCCAGCCGCGGGCCTTGTCCACCTCGCGCAGCCCGATCCAGTTGGGTGCAGAGCTGTACGGCGATGCCAGCCCCACCAGTGACGTCGAAGTCATCAGCCTGATGCTGGCCACGCTGCAACTGGCCGATGTGCCCGACGTGCACATGGACCTGGGCCACGTGGGCATCTACCGCGGCCTGGCCCGTGCTGCCGGGTTGTCGGGCGCTGTGGAACAGCAACTGTTCGACGCCATGCAACGCAAGGCCGTGGATGAAGTGCAGGCCTTGACCGCCGACTTGCCCAAAGACCTGGGCAACATGTTGCGCGCGTTGGTCGAGTTGTGCGGCGGCCGTGAGGTGCTGGCCGAGGCCCGCGTGCGCCTGGGCCGTGCGCCGGCCAGCGTACTGGCCGCGCTGGACGACCTGCTGGCGATCGCGGATCGCCTGGCGTCGCGCTACCCGGCCCTGCCGCTGTACTTCGACCTGGGCGAGCTACGCGGTTACAACTACCACACGGGTGTGGTGTTTGCGGTGTTCGTGCCGGGTGAAGGCCAATCGATCGCCCAGGGTGGGCGCTATGATGACATTGGCGCTGATTTTGGTCGGGCGCGCCCGGCCACTGGTTTCTCCACGGATTTGAAGACCCTGGTCACACTGGGGCGAGCGGAGGTCGTATTGCCCACGGGCGGCATCTGGATGCCGGACAGTGGCGATGCGGCCCTCTGGCAGCAAGTCTGCCAGTTGCGCAACGAGGGCCAGCGAGTGGTCCAGGCGCTGCCTGGCCAGCCGTTGAGTGCTGCCTTCGAAGCGGATTGTGATCGGCAATTGATTCAGCAAGACGGGCGCTGGCAGGTTCTGCCGCTGGCCCAGTGAGTTTCTGCGTCGGCAAAGGCCGGCAACCAAGTTTGCGTGAATGAGGACCAATGTAATGGGTAAGAATGTCGTCGTCCTGGGCACCCAATGGGGTGATGAGGGCAAAGGCAAGATCGTCGATCTGCTGACCGAACATGCTGCCGCCGTAGTGCGCTACCAGGGTGGCCACAACGCGGGCCACACCCTGGTGATCAACGGTGAAAAGACCGTTCTGCACCTGATTCCGTCCGGCATCCTGCGTGAAGGCGTGCAGTGCCTGATCGGCAACGGCGTGGTCGTTGCCCCGGATGCACTGATGCGTGAAATCACCAAGCTGGAAGAGAAGGGCGTACCGGTGCGCGAGCGCCTGCGCATTTCCCCGGCTGCACCGCTGATCCTGTCTTACCACGTGGCGCTGGACCAGGCCCGTGAAAAAGCCCGTGGCGAAGCCAAGATTGGCACCACCGGCCGTGGTATCGGCCCCGCTTACGAAGACAAAGTGGCACGCCGTGGCCTGCGCGTAGGCGACCTGTTCCACCGTGAGCGTTTCGCCGCCAAGCTGGGTGAACTGCTGGACTACCACAACTTCCAGCTGGTGAATTACTACAAAGAGCCTGCCATCGACTTCCAGCAGACCCTGGACGAGTGCATGGCCTATGCCGAACAGCTCAAGCCAATGATGCTCGACGTCACCGCCGAGCTGCACAAGCTGCGCCGCGCCGGCAAGGACATCATGTTCGAAGGCGCCCAGGGCTCGCTGCTGGACATCGACCACGGTACCTACCCGTACGTCACCAGCTCCAACACCACCGCTGGCGGTATTTCCACCGGCTCCGGCGTTGGCCCGATGTACCTGGACTACATCCTCGGTATCACCAAGGCCTACACCACGCGCGTGGGCTCTGGCCCGTTCCCGACCGAACTGTTCGATGAAACTGGCGCTACCCTGGCCAAGCGTGGCCATGAGTTTGGCTCCACTACTGGCCGTGCCCGCCGTTGTGGCTGGTTCGACGCCGTCATCCTGCGCCGCGCCATCGACGTCAACAGCATCTCGGGCATCTGCCTGACCAAGCTGGACGTGCTCGACGGCCTGGACACCATCAGCATCTGCGTAGGTTACAAGGATGCTAACGGCGAAGTGATCGAAGCACCGACCGACGCCGACAGCTACATCGGCCTGCAGCCGGTGTACGAGCAACTGCCGGGCTGGAGCGAGTCGACCCTGGGTGCCAAGACCCTGGAAGAACTGCCCGCCAATGCACGCGCGTACATCACCCGCATCGAGGAGCTGATTGGCGCGCCGATCGACATCATCTCCACCGGCCCGGACCGCAACGAAACCATCGTGTTGCGCCATCCGTTCGCCTGATCGGCCTGCCAGGTTGACCTGACGCCGTGTCCCTGCAAGGGGGCGCGGCGTTTTTCATTGTGCAATGCCTGTTGCGGCCTCTGCGCGACTGTACCCGCGCCCGCACGTTGCTCAACCTTGGCGCTTATCCCCGCTGCCCCGGCACAACCCTTGCTGTAAGAAATATCTGTCG
This sequence comes from Pseudomonas sp. NBRC 111119, assembly GCF_001320125.1. NCBI lineage: Bacteria > Pseudomonadati > Pseudomonadota > Gammaproteobacteria > Pseudomonadales > Pseudomonadaceae > Pseudomonas > Pseudomonas sp. NBRC 111119. The sequence goes on along the minus strand of NZ_BCAV01000003.1, from coordinate 2,018 downwards.
ATGCCATCAAAATAGTGGCGCCAGAAAACACGAGGGTTACACCGTGTCTGCCATCCTCTCACTGTTACGAAGCCGCCTTTTGCGGCCTGTCTTTGTGGCCCTGGGTATCGCCCTTTTGGTGCAGGTACTGGTGGCTGTTGCCCTCACGCGAAGCACAGTCACTGCCCTTGAGGCCGACCTGAGCGAGCGGCTGGGCCATGACAGTCAGCAACTCACTGGCGACCTGGAGCAGGCCGGGCAAGATGTCCGCGCCGGCCTTGATGGGTTGTCCAGCAGTACCCGCCAGCGCTTGAGTGCAGGCCTTTCGGAGCGCCTGCAGGCCGAGCAGCAGCAACTGCGCGCCACCCTCGAAAAAAGCCTGAGGGAATCGGCCAACGATATGGCCGAACTGCTGGCTTCGGTGGCACCCCGGGCCATCTGGGACAACGATGTACCGGTGCTTTCCGATTTCGCCCGGCGTGCCCAGCGCAACCCCAACGTGCTGTTCGTCATCTACGACGACGCCCAGGGCCAGCACCTGACCCGCTACCTGAACCGGCAAAACCCCATCAACCAGGCCCTGATGGAAAAGGGGCAGGGTGAGCGTGCGCTGGACAAGGTCATCGAGGCGGCCCGCCGCGACCCGGCTGTGTATGTGGTAGAGGCCCCCATCAACCCCAATGGTGCGGAGATCGGCAAGGTAATGATGGGCGTGTCGACAGCGGGCATCGACCAGCAGCTGGCGGCCCTCGACCAACGTTTCGCTGCCCTGATTGCCAGTGGCGAGCAACTGGTGGGCGACAGCCTGGTGGGCGCTGCCGCCGACAGCGGCAAGACCTTGCGCGAGCGCCTGGAGAAGGCGCAAGGCAGCGCCGCCGCGATGCAGGCCAATACCGCACAGACGGTTCGTGATGCAGCAGGCGAGCTGCGCTGGCGTATTGGCCTGGGCCTGATGTTGGTAGGGCTGGGGGTATTGCTGGTGGTGGCCGTGGTGCTGGGCCGGCGGGTGGTGAGCAAGTTGCGCCTGCTGATCGCGGCGCTCGACGACCTGGCAGCCGGGGAGGGCGACCTGACCAAGCGGGTGCGTATGGACAGCCGTGACGAGATCGGCGACATGGCCTCGGCCGTGAACCGTTTTGTCGACAAGTTGCAGCCCATCGTTCGCGAGGCCGGTGAGGTGGCCCAGCGCACCGGGGTGGAGATCGGCGCCATGGCCCAGCGTAACGCCGGCGCCGATGCGGCTGCAGCGCTGCAGCGTGACGAAGTGGCTGCCAGCCTGCGCGACCTGTCGAGCATGGCCGACGAGGCCCAGGCCGAAAGCCATGCGATGCAGGCCGCGCTGCAGCAGGTGGTGGATATCCGCCAGGCGACCGACGAAAACACCCGCACTTCTACCCAGTTGGCCGGCCTGATCGAGAACCTGGCTGGCCAGGTGGATGCGGGCTCCCAGGTAATCGAAAGGCTGGCCAAGCAGAGCGAGCAGATCGAGGTGGTGCTGACGGTGATCCATGGCATTGCCGAGCAGACCAACCTGTTGGCCCTGAATGCCGCCATCGAAGCCGCGCGTGCTGGTGAAACGGGCCGGGGCTTTGCCGTGGTCGCTGACGAGGTACGCGCCCTGGCGAGCAAGACCCAGAGCTCTACCGGGGACATCCAGGCACATATCGCCGCCCTGCAGAAGGGGGCCAAGGAAGCCGTCGCCACCATCAGCCAGGCGGGGGTGAAGGCCAATGAAGGGTTGCTGGTGCTGCGTGACAACGAGCGCCGTCAGCAGTCGGTACAGGCGGCGGTGGAGCAGGTGCACGCGGCCATCGGTTTGGCCACCCGTGCGGCTGAGCAACAGGCGAGTGGGGCCCAGGCGGTGCGGGGGCGGGTGGAAACCATCCACGTCCAGGCGGAGCGCTCGGCCGAGGTGGTGATGCAGACCACCGCCAGCAGCAAGGTACTGGATGACCTGGCGGCGCAGTTGCGGGCAAGCTTGGGCCAGTTCCGTGCCTGAGCTATCCCAGGCACCCACGCCACCCCTGTGGGAGCAACTG
>NZ_BCAV01000002.1:0-24779 GCF_001320125.1 Pseudomonas sp. NBRC 111119 | reverse complement strand
GGCGGAAGCGCCCAACTGGCCTTGGTCGCAGCAGGGCTGCGGGGCGTTGGCGGCTGAAGTACCAGACGAAGAAGGTCACCAACGAGACAGACAGCAGAATCAGGCTCCCATAGAGGCACCCACACTGCTAGTCAGAAAAATTGCGCAATCCTTGTAGATGAAACTGTCTTCCACAAGATCTCAAAGCTGGCGCAATCACTGTGGGAGCGCGCCGCGCTATGCCTGACGTTGTGCGCTGATCAGGCCTTGTTCAGATACATCCGCGTGGTCAGCAAGTACACCGGCAAACCCGACACCACAATCAGCAGCGCCGCATACGGCGCCGCTGCCGCGAACTCGACATTGGCCGTGTGCGCCCAAACCTCGGTGGCCAGGGTAGTCATGCCGGTCGGGCTTAGCAGCAATGTGGCGGTTAGTTCCTTCATGGCATCCAGGAACACCAAGGCAAAGGCGGCCGCCATGGCGGGGAAGATGATCGGCAACGTGACCCTGCAAAAGGCCGTGAAGCTGCTCGCGCCCAGCGTTCTGGCGGCCTCTTCAAGCGTCGGCGAGGCCTTGTTCAGCGCGGTGCGTACGGGTGACTGGGCCAACGGCAGGAAAAGCAGCGCATAGGCCAGCAGCAGCAGTGCCGACGTCTGGTACAGCGCCGGCACGTAGTGCAGGGCGAAGAACACCAGCGTCAGGGCTATCACCAGGCCGGGCAGGGCATGCAGCAGGTAGGGCAGGCGCTCTGCCCAGATGGCCAGGCGGCCTTTGTAGCGCACCACCAGGAAGCTGATCGGCAAAGCCAGCAGCACGCAGAAGCCCGCGCCGCCCAGCGATACCGAAAGCGATGTGAACAGCGCCTTGGAAATGGCTGCTACCGGGAAGGCGGCCGACGAACCCACACTCAACCAGTAACCGAGCATCGCCAATGGGATGCCGCTGCCCAGTACCGCCAGGCCCAGGCAGAACAACTGCGCGGGCAGTGCCCAACCGCCCAGCCGAACAGGTTGTGCCCGGCGCGCCACGCCCTGGCCGATGCGCACATGGCGAGCCTTGCCGCGTACACGCAGCTCCAGCCACAGCATCACCAGGCACATTGCCAGCAGCACGGCGGACAGCATGGCGGCATTGGCGTTGCTGAACTCCAGTTCGAACTGTTGGTAAATCGCCGTGGTGAAGGTCTGCAAACCGAGGATCGACAGGGCGCCGAATTCCACCAGCATGTGCAAGGCAATCAGCAGCGCGCCACCGAGCATCGACGGCCACAGCAGTGGCAGGGTGACCTTGAGGTACACCCCCCAGCGGTTGCAGCCCAGGGTACGTGCCGACTCTTCCAGGGAGGTGTCGAGGTTGCGCAGGGTGGCTGCCACGGGCAAGAACACCAAGGGGTACTTTGACAGGGCCATCACTAGGATCGCCCCGCCCAGGCCTTCGAAGTCCGAGCTCAGCGATACCCAGGTGAAGCTGCTGACAAAGGATGGCACCGCAAAGGGCAGGCACAGCACTACCCCCCAAAGCCTGCGACCGCGCAGGTTGCTGCGCTCGAGCAGCCAGGCAAGCGCCAGGCCTACCACCATGCAGGTCAGCGTTACACCCACCATCAGCAGCAGGGTGTTGCGCATCAACCCCCATACGAAGGGCCGCCACAGCAGGTGCAGCGCCTCTCGCCAGCCGGCTTCCCAGGCCTTGATGGCCACATAGAGCAAGGGCAGCAGGCTCATGGCGACCAGGAACAGTACGGGCAGCACCACCCAGACAGAGGGGCGCTTGCGGCGTGGCACGAAGCGTACCGGCGCCGGCTGGGTCAAGGCGGCAGTCATCAGAGCAGGCCGACCTCACGTTCGAGTTCGATCGCTTCCTCTGCGTTGCCCAGGTCGGCTGGCGAGATCTTAGGTGGGCGCAGGTCTTCGAATGGCTTGAGGCCGCGGTCAGACACCATGCCTTTGTGCAGTGGGTACTCGGCGGTGGTCTGGGTGATCACCCGCTGGCCTTCTTCGCTGGCCATCCAGTTCAGCAGGGCCTGAGCCTCCTTGGGGTGTTTGCTGGCCTTCACCGCCGCAGCACCAGAGATGGTCACCAGGTTGCCGGCATCGCCATCGGCCAGGTAGTACAGCTTGGAGTCGAGCTTGCCGCGCTCGCGCTCCAGGGCGTACCAGTAGTAGTTGTTCACCAGCACAGCAGCCACTTCACCTTTTTCAACGGCCTTCAGCGCCACCATGTTGTTGGTGTAGGTCTTGCCGAATGCTTTCAGGCCTGTGAGCCATTCTTCGGTGGCCTCGCGGCCATGCATCTTGAGGATGGCCACGGCCTGCTCCTGGAATGCACCGCTGGTCGGCACAAAGCCGACGCGCCCGTCCCATTCCGGGTCGGCAAAGTCCATTACAGTGGTGGGCAGGTCTTTCTCGTCGATCTTCTTAGGGTTGAACACCACCACACGGGTACGGGCGGTAACGCCCATCCAGCTGCCGTTGGCGGCCACATATTCCTTGGGCAGCATGTTCAGGGTAGCGTCGTCGATCTTGGCCAGCAGGCCCAGTTCGCCCAGGTTGTTCAGCGGCGGCGACTCTTCGGTGTAGATGATGTCGGCGGGCGAGCGGTCGCCTTCCTCGATGATCTGGCTGGCCAGCTGGTTACTGCTGCCTTTGCGAATATTGATATGGATGCCGGTCTTGGCCTCGTAGGCCTTGGCGATGGCTTCGCCGATTTCCTTGTGCTGACCGTTGTACATGGTCAGGGTGACCGGGGCGTCTGCCATGGCGGCCGGAGCGCCGATGACCAGGCTCAGCACGGCGGCAGCCAGGGTGCGCATCAGCGGTTGCGGGCGGATCGTCATGCGGGTACTTCCTCGCTTACGGCTACATATTTGGAAACAATGGTAAACGAAATCGTTTCTCAAGTGGCCACGTGAGAAGAAATTCATGGTTGGGTGCGGCCATCACTTACAGGCAACCACTGCCGTCACCGGCGCCACCGGGTACCTCAGGCCATCCTCCTGGCGAACCTCCACGAACCCGGCATTGTGCAGCCGCTGGGCCAGTTCGCCGGCTGGCAATACATGCCGCCCTTGCATGCGCATATGCAGGTAATAAGGCAGTACCCGCGCTGCCGTGTGCCGGTTGCGTGGCACTTCGGCGTGGCAGCACATCAGCACACCGCCGGGGTTGAGCGCCGTATGAAGTCGGCGTATCAGCCCATCGAGGTCACGGGCGAAGTGGAACACCGACGAGCACCAGATCAGGTCATAACCACTGCCAAACCCGTCATGGTCCAGATCGCCGCCAATGATATTCAGGCGCTTCTCCAGCCCCGCGCGCAGAACATTGTCCTGGGCAACGGCGGCGGTTTCGGCAAAGTCGAACACCGTGCCCTGCAATGCCGTGAACCGTTCAGCGAGGGCGATGGCAACCAGGCCTGGCCCGCCGCCCAGGTCCAGCATGTGTTTCAGGCGCGTGGCGTGGGGCAGCCGGTCGACCAGCTGGCACGCAACGTCGGCTGTCACCGCTTGCTGCTCCTGGGCAATCTGCACCCGCGCTGCCTCTGCCCAGCGGCGAGCCATCTCTGGGCCGGGCGCTGTAGCCGGCGGCAGGCCGTTACGTAGCGCCTGCTCCAGAGGCGCGCCTGCCTGGCGCAGTACCTGGTGTCGGAACAGCAGGGCGTCACCGCAGTAATCATGCGCGCTGCGGCTCAGGTAACGGCGGGCAGTGTCGCCATTGCGGTACTGGTTGCCTTGCTCATCACGCTCCAGCAGCCCTTGGGCCCAGAGCATTTCCAGCAGGTAGCCCGTGTTGAAGGGCTCAAGGTCCAGTGCCTTGGCCAATTGCGCGGGGGCAGTGAAGTGCTGCAGGTGATCGAACAGTTCAACCGTGAGTGCCGTGCGCAGGGCGTCGGCGGCCAGGCCTGCCAGTTGCAGGTCCCAGCAGGCTTGAAGCGGGTGAGGGGTAGTCAGGTCCATGCTCATTGCAGGCTCGCTCCATGAGAGAAAGCCAGATGCTAGATGAGAATGATTCTGTATTGCAAATCCGGCTGGACATTACAAAACCAGCAGGCAAGAAAAAACCCACTAGCAAGCTAGTGGGTTTTTGTATGGTGCCCAGGAGAAGACTCGAACTTCCACGACCGTTAAGTCACTGATACCTGAAACCAGCGCGTCTACCAATTCCGCCACCTGGGCAAAGCTTTACATCGTCTGGTGAAGGCGACTATTGTTCGCTTCACACAGTAGTAACAGATCCTTGGTCATCTATTACTTAAAAATCTTGGTGCCCAGGAGAAGACTCGAACTTCCACGACCGTTAAGTCACTGATACCTGAAACCAGCGCGTCTACCAATTCCGCCACCTGGGCACACATTCGAGATAAAAGATGCTTTACAGCGCCGTTCATCTCTACTACAACTGCGGGGTTGTCCGTCGTTGTGGTGCGCACTATACGGATGCCTCCTAGGGCTGTAAAGCCCCCGATCAAAAAAAATCTCAAAAAATTCAACTTGTTGATTTCACGAGCCTATTACCGTTCGCCGGACACGCCACTGGGGCTGTCCAAGGCTGACATTTCCGGTTTCAATACGCCTATGCCAGAATTCCTATCTATATACCCCAAGGTGAACCCCTTCTGATGGCCGATTGGCAATCCCTCGATCCCGAGGCCGCTCGCGAAGCGGAAAAATACGACAACCCCATTCCCAGCCGTGAGCTGATCCTGCAGCGCCTCGCCGACCGTGGCGAACCGGCCGCACGCGAGGAGCTGGCGGCAGAGTTCGGTCTGCACGAAGAAGACCAGATCGAAGCCCTGCGCCGGCGCCTGCGGGCCATGGAGCGCGATGGCCAGCTTATCTATACCCGGCGCGGCACTTATGCCCCGGTGGACAAGCTGGACTTGATCTGTGGTCGCGTGTCCGGCCACCGCGATGGCTTCGGCTTCCTCATCCCCGATGACGGTAGCGAAGACCTGTTCCTCAGCCCCTCGCAGATGCGCCTGGTGTTCGACGGCGACCGCGGCCTTGCCCGTGTCTCGGGCGTCGACCGCCGCGGCCGGCGCGAAGGCGTGCTGGTCGAAGTCATTTCCCGAGGCCACGAAAGCGTGGTGGGCCGCTATTTCGAAGAAGGCGGCATCGGCTACGTGACCCCCGACAACCCCAAGATCCAGCAGGAAGTGCTGGTAACCGCGGGGCGTAACGGCGGGGCAAAGATCGGCCAGTTCGTCGAGATCAAGATCACCCACTGGCCAACCCCGCGCTTCCAGCCGCAAGGCGACGTGGTGGAGGTCATCGGTAACTACATGGCCCCAGGCATGGAAATCGACGTTGCCCTGCGCAGCTACGATATCCCCCACGTATGGCCCCAGGACGTGATCAAGGAAGCGCGCAAGTTCCGCTCCGAAGTCGAGGAGAAGGACAAGGAGAAGCGCGTCGACCTGCGCCATCTGCCGTTCGTCACCATCGACGGCGAAGATGCCCGCGACTTCGACGATGCCGTGTATTGCGAGCCATTGGGCAAGCTGCGCATGTTCTCCGGTGGCTGGCGCCTGTACGTGGCCATCGCCGACGTTTCCAGTTACGTTCGCCTGGGTTCTGCCCTGGATGTGGAAGCCCAGCAGCGGGGTAACTCGGTGTACTTCCCGGAGCGCGTGGTGCCGATGCTGCCGGAGGAGCTGTCCAACGGCCTCTGCTCGCTGAACCCGCATGTCGATCGCTTGGCCATGGTGTGCGAAATGACCATGAACAAGGCTGGGCAGATGGTCGACTACCAGTTCTATGAAGGGGTGATCCATTCCCACGCCCGCCTGACCTACAACAAGGTCAGCAGCATGCTCGAGCACTCCCGAACCCGTGAAGGCAAAGCCCTGCGCGAGGAATACAAGGCGGTCGTGCCAGACCTGAAGAACCTCTACAACCTGTACAAGGTGCTTCTGGCTGCCCGCCATACCCGCGGTGCCATCGACTTCGAAACCCAGGAAACCCGCATCATCTTCGGCGAAGAGCGCAAAATCGCGGAAATTCGCCCCACTGTGCGTAACGATGCGCACAAGCTGATCGAAGAGTGCATGCTGGCTGCCAACGTGGCCACTGCCGAGTTCCTGCAGAAGCATGGCGTGCCGGCCCTGTACCGCGTGCACGACGGCCCGCCGCCGGAGCGGCTGGAAAAACTGCGCGCCTTCCTGGGCGAGCTGGGTCTGTCGCTGCACAAGGGCAAGGACCCGTCGCCGAAGGATTACCAGGCCCTGCTGGCGAGCATCGCCGAGCGCCCGGACTTCCACCTGATCCAGACGGTGATGCTGCGCTCGTTGAGCCAGGCGGTGTACAGCACCGACAACAACGGCCATTTCGGCCTGAACTACGAGGCGTACACCCACTTCACCTCGCCGATTCGCCGTTACCCCGACCTGTTGGTGCACCGCGCCATCCGCAGCATCATCCGCTCCAAGGTGGATACCCCGCACGTCAAGCGTGCCGGCGCCATGAGCATCCCCAAAGCGCGCATTTACCCGTACGACGAGAACACCCTCGAGCAGTTGGGTGAGCAGTGCTCGATGACCGAACGCCGGGCCGATGAAGCGACCCGTGACGTGGTCAACTGGCTCAAGTGCGAGTTCATGAAGGACCGTGTGGGCGAAACCTTCCCGGGTGTGATCACGGCGGTGACGGGCTTTGGCCTGTTCGTCGAGCTGACTGACATTTACGTGGAAGGGCTGGTGCACGTCAGCGCCCTGCCGGGCGACTACTACCACTTCGACCCTGTGCACCACCGCCTGTCCGGCGAGCGCACCGGCCGCAGCTTCCGCCTGGGTGACACCATCGAGGTGAAGGTCATGCGCGTTGATCTGGACGAGCGCAAGATCGACTTCGAGGTGGCCGACAAGACCCTTGCCGCGCCGATTGGCCGCAAACAGCGTGGCGCAGCCCCTGCCGGCGCCCCCGCCGAGCAGGCGCAACCGGTAGAGGCCAAGGCCACACCGAAGCCGCGCAGCCGCAAGAGCGAAACCGCCGAAGCGTACTTCCCCAAGGACGCCGTACAGCGCAACAGCGAAGTGCGTAAAAGCCGCGAAATGAAAAAGGCGTTGATGACCGAGGCCCGCAGCGGCGGTAATGCCAGTGGCAAGTCCGACAAGGGCAGCAAGGCCACCGGCAAGCCCACCAAGCACCGTAAAGGCCCGTCGAAGTCCGGTACCCAACGCAAGAGCAAGAGCAAGTCATGAGTCAGCTGGAAAAAATCTACGGCGTGCATGCCGTGCAGGCATTGCTGCAGCACCATCCGAAGCGGGTCAAGCAGATCTGGCTGTCGGAAGGGCGCAGCGAGCCGCGCCTGCAGGCCTTGCTGGCGCTGGCTGCCGACAACCGCGTGGCGGTCGGCCAGGCCGAGCGCCGCGAACTTGATGCCTGGGTCGAGGGCGTTCACCAAGGCGTGGTCGCCGAGGTGAGCCCTAGCCAGGTGTGGGGTGAGTTGATGCTCGAAGAGTTGCTCGAGCGCACCGAAACCCCGCCGCTGATCCTGGTGCTCGATGGCGTGACCGACCCGCACAACCTGGGCGCCTGCCTGCGCACTGCCGATGCGGCCGGTGCGACGGCGGTGGTGGTGCCCAAGGACAAGTCCGCCACCCTGACGCCCGTGGTGCGCAAGGTGGCCTGCGGAGCCGCTGAGGTGATCCCGCTGGTAGCTGTAACCAATTTGGCACGCACGCTCGAGAAACTGCAGCAACGCGGTTTGTGGGTCGTGGGTACCGCCGGTGAGGCTGAGCAGGAGATCTACCAGCAGGACCTGACCGGCCCGCTGGTGATGATCATGGGCGCAGAGGGCAGGGGCATGCGCCGCCTGACCCGTGAGCATTGTGATTTCCTGGTCAAGTTGCCGATGGGCGGCAGTGTCAGCAGCCTGAACGTCTCGGTGGCCACCGGGGTTTGCCTGTTCGAAGCCGTGCGTCAGCGCCAGGCCAAGCGCTGATACTCCCTGTCCGCTCTTGCTTGTCTCCATTCTCTACATGTAAGGCACTTGGTCTTCAGCGCCAGTCGCGTGTTACCGAGTGCCTTCATTAGTGGGCTGAGTGGCAGTGCCGCCTGTGTCCGATTATAGCTGCATGGTTGCAAACATCCTTCGTTTACACCTGGCAGTTCTGCCAGTTGAGGGGCGCTCCATCTGCTTGTACTAATTACCCATGCGTCTATCTGGCCGCCCCTATTTGCTTTCGGGTAAGGGCCGTTGGGGATAAATGGGAGATTTGCATCATGCGGGTTTCGAACACGTGGAAAATGTTTTGTACAGTGTCGTTGCTCTCTGCGCTGGTACCTGGTCAGGCTGTTGCGGCCGGCGCAAGTACTGAGCCGTTAGGCGGGGTAAGTGGTTGTCCGCAAACGAGCACTGACAACTATGCCTCCTACATAGCCGGTGACTGGCAGACGCCAGTCCCGGGTCAGTTGCAAAAAGTAATCATCGCATCAGATCCCCAAGCGTTTCGTGTAGTCACTAGCCGAAATCCCTATGATGAATCCAGGGATGAAACAAAATGGAAGGCGGTGTTGGGTGAAAGCTACATGGCCAGTTTACGCATCCAGCGGCAGGGGGATGCGTATGTTCCCCTTATCATCAATGGCGATATAACTGACTTCGGACATGGTAAGGAGCGAAGCGCGGTGCAGGGCCGCTTCAAAATGGCCCCCTCCTTGAAGCCAGGGCCCTTGATTTTGCCTGGATTGGGTAACCATGATTACGATCAAAATGTAGATGATTGCACCAATAACGGGTGTGCTCGCGATGCGGTGTGTGACCATATTGCGTGGGTCGAGACGATCCAGAGTAAATCGCGGGGGGTCAATTTCGATCACAGGTTCACCTCTGGCGGCGGAGCCCCCTCGAAACATACCGGGTCCCTCTCGTACTCAGTCGATGTGGGGAAGTTGCACATCGTGCAGTTGAATCTCGAGCCCACGTACACAAGACAGTTTGAGGGTGGCACGCTTGATTATCCCATTTATTTCGAGATCCAGAATTACATGGATTGGCTAAGTGCAGATTTGCGCGATGCCAAACGCCGAGGTCAGGTCAGTATTGTAAATTTGCACAAACGAACAGGTTGGAAGGATCCGCAAGTGCAGACCGGTGCGTTCAAGGCCCTCCTAGAAGAGACGGGGGTGATCGCAGTGTTTGCGGGGCATCTTCATAGACAAATTGGCCGTAAGACGACGATTGGGAAAGTGCCTGTTTTTCAAACGGGGGCGCTGCTCGACCGGTCCTACCTTGCCCTGTATTTTGATTGGCACGAGAATATCCTTCACGTCAAGAATATCGTAAATACTGCAGATGCAGGCGAATCGTTCGTCCGCTTTGGGCCTGCGCCACCCCCTCCGAATGATTCGCTGCACGTTGAACTCTTCAGGGGGCATTCATACACCGGTGAGGCCTGCTCGCTCTATGTACTGCCTGGGGCCGAGAAAACGTGGATCGACAGATCGAAATGCCCTCGTCAAGCCAACAATTATTATATGTCGATGAAAGTGCGTGGGTATGTGCCTAGCATGGGGCAGTTATGCCTTTCAGGGACGGGGACCAGACGCTGCTATGGCGGGGATTACCGAGGTGACTTTTCCATTCCTCAGTTTCAAAACTTGAATCCTTTGCCTGAGGGGCTCAAGCGCAGTGGGTGGGGCTTGGCATCTCAGGGCTTTTATACCATTTCGCTCGGCCTATGAGCTGGCGGGGTGCTGAGCTTCCTAGCTGTACAGGATCGAGGTACTGGTCCCTTCACCAGGATGGGCCAGTTTCCCGGCAGGCGGGCGGAGAGTGGACGGCGACGTCGTCGCTCAAGCGATCAAGCCAGCGTTCGGTGTCGGAGCGTGAGCTCCCAGCCCCTATCTCATCGCAGCTCACGCCTGGCTGTTCAAATAATCACCAATCACCTTGCTTGTACGCGCGGCCTTCTCTACAATTGCGCCCCTTGCCGACCTGGCAGGCGCGCATGTGCCTCCCCATCGTGCAAGACATACAGTGTCATTCACTCCTTGTCTGACCAGATTCGCTGGCAGACTACTAACCCGTAAGGAGCATTCATGCGTCATTACGAAATCATCTTCCTGGTTCACCCGGACCAGAGCGAGCAAGTCGGCGGCATGGTTGAGCGTTACACCAAGCTGATCGAAGAAGATGGTGGCAAGATCCACCGCCTGGAAGACTGGGGCCGTCGTCAACTGGCCTACGCAATCAACAATGTTCACAAGGCTCACTACGTGATGCTGAACGTTGAGTGCACTGGCAAGGCCCTGGCCGAGCTGGAAGACAACTTCCGCTACAACGATGCCGTTATCCGTAACCTGGTCATCCGTCGTGACGAAGCCGTTACCGGTCAGTCCGAGATGCTGAAGGCTGAAGAAAACCGCAGCGAGCGCCGTGAGCGTCGCGAGCGTCCTGAGCATGCCGAGTCCGCCGATGGCGACGACAGCAATGACAGCGACTCCAGCGATAACGCTGACGAGTAATCCACGGACCTTTAGAGGAGCCTATTAAATGGCACGTTTCTTCCGTCGTCGTAAATTCTGCCGCTTCACTGCTGAAGACGTGAAAGAGATCGACTTCAAAGATCTCAACACCCTGAAAGCTTACGTATCCGAAACCGGCAAGATCGTTCCAAGCCGTATCACCGGTACCAAAGCTCGTTATCAGCGTCAGCTGGCTACCGCTATCAAGCGCGCCCGCTTCCTGGCCCTGCTGCCCTACACCGACAGCCACGGCCGCTGAGACCGGGTCGTCGACAAGCAGTAAGGGATTAGCATGCGAGCGTTAGCAAGTTTCATCATGCGCGGTCGTGTGCAGGCCACCCTCGTGGTGGTCATCAGCGCGGTACTGCCGCTGCTGTTCTGGTTGAGTGCCGCTGCCGGCAGCCTTGTGCTGCTGCGGCGGGGTTTCAAGGATGCTACAACGGTCATCGCCGGCGGCTTGCTCGCCGGGCTGGCCGTGTGGGTCATGGGCGATCCGATCACCTTCATGGTGATCGCCGGTGCCCTGGCCTTGGCCGCCATGTTGCGTGCCGAGCATTCCTGGAGCCGGGTTCTGGTGGTCAGCGCCGTGTTCGCCGTGGTTTTCAGCCACGTGCTCGATCTGGCGCTGGCCCCTACCTTCGATGCGCTGGCCAAGGCGTTTTCCGACGCCATGCCGCAAGTCGAGGGGCAACCGGTGCTCTCCGGCGAAACGATCCGCCCTGTGCTGGTCGCTTCCACAGCCGTGACGGTGCAATTGTTCTGCGTGCTGGCTTTGGTGCTGGCGCGTTATTGGCAGGCAGCGTTGTACAACCCTGGAGGCTTCGGTCGCGAATTTCGCGCACTGAAGTTGCCGAAACAGACCATGGCGGTCTTGGTGGCAGTGATGGTGGTGGCCCCGTTCATCGGGCCGCAGTTCATCATCCTGGCATCGGCTTCGAGCCTGGTACTGGTGCTGGCCGGCATCGCGTTGATGCATGGGCTCGTGGCACAGGGCCGACTGGCTGGTTTCTGGCTGGTGGGGATGTACGTGACGTTGCCGCTGATCATGCAGCTGATTTATCCGTTGCTGGTGGTTTTGGCCATTGTCGACAGCCTGATTGATTTTCGCGGTCGCAAGTCCCCCAAGGGGAATGACTCCGCGAACGGTGAAGGTTAAAAGTTAAGAGGTTTTACCAAATGGAACTGATCCTGCTGGAAAAAGTCGCCAACCTGGGTAACCTGGGCGACAAAGTAAATGTTAAGGCTGGCTACGGCCGTAACTACCTGCTGCCATTCGGCAAGGCCACCGCTGCGACCGCCGCCAACCTGGCTGCGTTCGAAGAGCGTCGCGCCGAGCTGGAAAAAGCAGCCGCTGACAAGAAAGCTTCGGCTGAAAGCCGCGCTGCCCAACTGGCCGAGCTGGAAGTGACCATCACTGCCACCGCTGGCGACGAAGGCAAGCTGTTCGGTTCGATCGGCACCCACGACATCGCTGACGCCCTGACCGCCTCTGGCGTTGAAGTGGCCAAAGCTGAAGTGCGTCTGCCGAACGGCACCATCCGTCAGGTTGGCGAATACGACGTAGCCGTGCACCTGCACAGCGACGTTGAAGCCACCGTACGCGTGGTCGTCGTAGCTGCCTAAGCTGCGCTGACCGGCTGGCCCGTCAGGTGTCAGCCGGTTAACATCGGGCACGGTCCTGTCTTCGACAGGCCGTGCCCTTTGTGTTTCTAATCCTCCAGAATTCTTCCGTGGACATGAACGAGATCACTTCCTCCGAACAGCTTGACCTGCAAACCGCAGCCCTGAAGGTGCCGCCGCATTCCATCGAGGCCGAACAGGCCGTGCTCGGTGGCCTGATGCTGGACAACAATGCCTGGGAGCGGGTGCTGGACCAGGTGTCGGATGGCGACTTCTATCGGCATGACCACCGTTTGATCTTCCGTGCCGTGCACAAGTTGGCCGACGCCAACCAGCCATTCGACGTGGTGACCCTGCACGAGCAGCTGGACAAGGAAGGCCTGTCCACGCAGGTGGGTGGCTTGGCGTACCTCGCCGAACTGGCCAAGAACACGCCGTCGGTGGCCAACATCAAGGCGTACGCCGCGATCATTCGCGAGCGGGCCACGCTGCGCCAGCTGATCAGCATCAGTACCGACATTGCCGACAACGCGTTCAACCCGCAGGGGCGCGATGCCGCAGAAATCCTCGACGATGCCGAGCGGCAGATCTTCCAGATCGCCGAGGCGCGGCCCAAGACCGGTGGCCCGGTGGGGGTCAACGAGCTGTTGACCAAGGCCATCGACCGTATCGATACACTGTTCAACTCCGACAGCGATATCACCGGGGTGTCCACCGGCTTTACCGATCTGGACGGGAAAACCAGCGGCTTGCAGCCGGCCGACCTGGTCATCGTTGCGGGTCGACCCTCCATGGGTAAAACCACCTTCGCCATGAACCTGGTTGAAAACGCGGTGCTGCGTACCGACAAGGCAGTGCTGGTGTTCTCGCTGGAGATGCCAGGCGAATCGCTGGTCATGCGTATGCTGTCGTCGCTTGGCCGTATCGACCAGACCAAGGTGCGTTCCGGGCAATTGGACGATGATGACTGGCCCCGTCTGACCTCGGCTGTGAACCTGCTCAACGACCGCAAGCTGTTCATCGACGATACCGCCGGCATCAGCCCATCGGAGATGCGTGCGCGTACCCGGCGCCTGGCCCGCGAACACGGCGAAATTGCCCTGATCATGGTCGACTACCTGCAGCTGATGCAGATCCCGGGGTCGGCCGGTGATAACCGTACCAATGAAATTTCCGAGATTTCCCGCTCGCTGAAAGCGCTGGCGAAGGAGTTCAACTGCCCGGTCATCGCGCTCTCCCAGCTGAACCGATCCCTGGAGCAGCGCCCGAACAAGCGCCCGGTGAACTCCGACTTGCGTGAATCCGGTGCAATCGAGCAGGACGCCGACGTGATCATGTTCGTCTACCGTGACGAGGTGTACCACCCCGAAACCGAACACAAGGGCGTGGCGGAAATCATCATCGGTAAACAGCGTAACGGGCCGATTGGTTTTGTGCGGCTGGCGTTTATTGGTAAATACACCCGCTTCGAGAACCTGGCGCCGGGGATGTATAACTTCGACGACGACGAGTAAGGCTCGACCAGGCGTTCGCCTTGGGAGTTTCAGTGTTGTTGAGTTCAAGCGCCGCGAGGGCGGCGCTCGATCTGACAAGCGAAGCCATCATTGCGGCGGGCACCCGTGGGCCTTTACACCAACTGTCGCGCAACCCACCTATCCCCTACGATTCCAGTCGGACTTGGTTAAAATTTGTGCTATATTTCGCGCCCGCGATTTTCCTGCACACCAGAACCGGTCACTGACATGCAAGCAGCCAAACCACTCTACGACTATCCCAAGTACTGGGCCGAATGCTTCGGACCAGCACCTTTCCTGCCAATGAGCAGGGAGGAGATGGATCTGCTCGGCTGGGATTCCTGCGACATCATCATCGTGACCGGGGATGCCTACGTCGACCACCCGTCGTTCGGCATGGCCATCATCGGCCGCCTGCTGGAGGCCCAGGGCTTCCGTGTGGGCATCATTGCCCAGCCGAACTGGCAGTCCAAAGACGACTTCATGAAGCTGGGCGAGCCGAACCTGTTCTTCGGGGTGGCTGCAGGCAACATGGACTCGATGATCAACCGCTACACCGCGGACAAGAAAATCCGCTCCGATGACGCCTACACCCCGGGTGGGCTGGCCGGCAGCCGCCCTGACCGTGCCAGCCTGGTGTACAGCCAGCGCTGCAAGGAAGCCTACAAGCACGTGCCGATCGTGCTGGGCGGCATCGAGGCCTCGCTGCGCCGTATCGCGCATTACGACTACTGGCAGGACAAGGTCCGCCACTCGATCCTGATCGACGCCAGCGCCGACATCTTGCTGTTCGGCAACGCCGAGCGGGCCGTGGTCGAAGTAGCCCAGCGCCTGTCCAACGGCGAGCGCATCGACACCATCACCGACGTACGTGGCACCGCGTTCGTGCGCCGCGATACCCCGCAAGGCTGGTACGAGATCGACTCCACCCGCATCGACCGCCCGGGCCGTGTCGACAAGATCATCAACCCCTACGTGAATACCCAGGACACCCAGGCCTGCGCCATCGAGCAGGCCAAAGGCGACCAGGAAGACCCGAACGAAGCCAAGGTGGTGCAGATTCTCGACAGCCCGCGCATGACCCGCGACAAGTCGGTGATCCGCCTGCCCTCGTTCGAGAAAGTGCGCAACGACCCGGTGCTGTATGCCCACGCCAACCGCGTGCTGCACCTGGAGACCAACCCCGGCAACGCCCGCGCCCTGGTGCAAAAACACGGCGAAGTGGATGTGTGGTTCAACCCGCCACCCATCCCCATGAGCACCGAAGAAATGGACTACGTGTTCGGCATGCCGTATGCGCGTGTGCCGCACCCTGCCTACGGCAAGGAGCGCATTCCGGCCTACGAGATGATCCGTTTCTCGGTGAACATCATGCGCGGCTGCTTTGGCGGCTGCACCTTCTGCTCGATCACCGAGCATGAAGGCCGGATCATCCAGAACCGTTCGCACGAGTCGATCCTCCACGAGATCGAAGAAATGCGCGACAAGGTGCCTGGCTTCACCGGCGTGGTGTCTGACCTGGGCGGCCCGACCGCCAACATGTACCGCATCGCCTGTAAAAGCCCGGACATCGAGAAGCACTGCCGCAAGCCGTCGTGCGTGTTCCCCGGTATTTGCGAGAACCTCAACACCGACCATAGCTCGTTGATCGAGCTGTACCGCAAGGCCCGTGCCTTGCCAGGTGTGAAGAAAATCCTGATTGCCTCGGGCCTGCGCTACGACCTGGCGGTCGAGTCGCCGGAATACGTGAAGGAGCTGGTCACCCACCACGTGGGCGGTTACCTCAAGATTGCCCCGGAGCACACCGAGCGTGGCCCGCTGGACAAGATGATGAAGCCGGGTATCGGCACCTACGACCGCTTCAAGCGCATGTTCGAGAAGTTCTCGAAAGAAGCGGGCAAGGAGCAGTACCTGATCCCGTACTTCATCGCCGCGCACCCAGGCACCACTGATGAAGACATGATGAACCTGGCCCTGTGGCTCAAGGGCAACGGCTTCCGTGCCGATCAGGTGCAGGCGTTCTACCCGTCGCCGATGGCCTCGGCCACGGCCATGTACCATTCGGGCAAGAACCCGCTGCGCAAGGTGACCTACAAGAGCGAAGGCGTGGATATCGTCAAGAGCGAAGAGCAGCGCCGGTTGCACAAGGCATTCTTGCGCTATCACGACCCCAAGGGTTGGCCGATGTTGCGTGAGGCGCTGGAGCGCATGGGCCGCGCCGACCTGATCGGCCCGGGCAAGCACCAGCTGATCCCCCTGCACCAGCCGCAATCGGACACCTACCAGAGTGCTCGGCGCAAGAACTCCACGCCTGCAGGTAGCCACAAGGTGGCCAAGGAGCAGAAGGTGCTGACCCAGCACACCGGCCTGCCGCCGCGTGCCAGTGATGGCAGCAAGCCTTGGGACAAGCGAGAAAAGGCCAAGGCCGAAGCATTCGCGCGCAACCAGCAAGCCGCCAAAGAGCGCAAGGATGCAGGCAAAGGTGGTAAAGCGGGCAAGGGCAAGAAACCGCGTCAGCCGGTCATCCCGCGCTAGTCGACCTCGTTCGGGGCCGCCTGGCGGCCCCGCAACACGGTGAATCCTTCAACCAGCTGTTATTCGGGGCGCGAGAATTCGCAGATCGCCCCGGTGGCTGCGTGTGCGTAAGCGGCGAGCAGGCTGTTGATGAGGCGGGACATGGGCATTTGGTATTGCTCCTAAATGAGTGGTTGTCCCATCGTCTAATAAAGGGGCATGATGTGCCTTTAGATTGGTTGTATACAATCCATTGAGCAATTCAACTGCCTGGCCTATTGACACCCCGTTGACCCATATCAGCGAGGGGCTGAACGGTATAAGGCAGTCTCGCAATTGATAAAACCCTGCCAAGGAGATTCATGATGTTTGCGAAAGCTGTAGCGGTATCCCTGCTGACCCTCGCCAGCGCCTCTGTCTTCGCAGCCGAGTGTTCGGTGACTGTCGATTCCACCGACCAGATGTCGTACAACACCAAGGAAATTACCGTCGACAAGAGCTGCAAGGAGTTCACGGTAAAACTGACGCACTCCGGCAACCTGCCGAAGAACGTCATGGGCCATAACCTGGTCATCAGCAAGACTGCCGACATGCAGGGCATTGCGACCGAAGGCATGAGCCAGGGCCTGGAGAAGGACTACATCAAGGCCGACAACGCCGCGATCATTGCCCACACCAAGATGATTGGTGCGCCTGAGAAAGAAACCGAGATCAAGTTCGACACCTCCAAGCTGGATGCCGGCGGTGACTACAGCTTCTTCTGCACCTTCCCTGGCCACATCTCGATGATGAAGGGCAAGGTTGTCGTCAAGTGATCTGAAGCGCGTGGGTACGTGTCATTGGGGCCGCTTTGCGGCCCCAATGCATTATTACGGCGCAAACGGCAGCTCGCGCTTGTGCTGGGTCTTGCGGTAGTTAGCGACGATGATGTCGAACGCCGCCTGGTCGATGGGTTGCCCCTGCAGGAAGTCGTCGATCTGCTGGTACGTCACACCGTGCGACGCTTCGTCCGGCTTGCCCGGTTCCAGGTCTTCCAGGTCGGCCGTTGGCACCTTCTCCACCAGTGACTCGGGCGCACCGAAGCTGCGCGCAATCGCCCGTACCTGGCGCTTCACCAGGCCGCTCAACGGGGCCAGGTCGCAGGCACCGTCACCAAATTTGGTGAAGAAGCCCATTACCGCTTCGGCGGCGTGGTCGGTACCGATCACCAGCCCCGCACGGGCGCCGGCAATGGTGTACTGCGCCACCATGCGCGTACGCGCCTTGACGTTGCCGACCACGAAGTCCACCAGGGTGGGCGAACCGGCCTTCAGCTCGACCACCTCGGCGGCCAGTGCCTTCACCGCAGGGGCGATGTCGACGGTGTGTACTTCGTCGGCCTTGATCACTTCCAGGCAGGCCTGGGCGTCATGCTCATCGTGCTGGACGTGGTAGGGCAGGCGTACGGCGATGAAGGTGTACGCCTGGTCGCCGGTTTCTGCACGCAGCTCGGTGATGGCGCGCTGGGCGAGCAGTGCAGCGGTGAGTGAGTCGACACCGCCGCTGATGCCCAGCACCAGGGTCTTGAGGCGGGCGTTGGCCAGGCAGCCCTTGATGAACGCCACACGCCGGGCGACTTCGGCGTCCAGGGCAGCGGCGTCGGCGAACGGCGGCTGTACCTTCAGGGCCTGGGCAATTTCCTGTTGAACCGCTTGCATGGGTTACTCCTTGCTGGGGACTTTGAATACATGACGCAAGTAGGCGACGAAATTCGGGTCGCGGCACTGGGTCTTGGCCGCCTCGTCGGAAATCTTCGCCACCGGGGCGCCGTTGCAGTCGGTCATCTTGAGCACGATGCTCATCGGCGCCACCCCCGGGATGTCGCATGTCAGGTTGGTGCCGATACCAAAGCTTACGTTGATGCGACCGCGCAGCGCACGGAAGATTTGCAGCGCCCGGGGCAGGTCCAGGCCATCGGAGAACACCAGGGTCTTGGTCATCGGGTCGATGCCCAGGTGCTGGTAGTGGGCGATGGCTTTTTCCGCCCAGGCCACCGGCTCGCCGGAGTCATGGCGCAGGCCGTCGAAGAGCTTGGCGAAATACAGGTCGAAGTCACCGAGGAAGGCGTCCATGGTGACGCAGTCGGTCAGGGCTATGCCCAGCAAGCCGCGGTACTCCCGCACCCAGCAGTCCAGTGCGGCGATCTGGCTATCGATCAGCCGGGGGCCGAGCTGCTGATGGGCCATGATCCATTCGTGGGCCATGGTGCCCAGGGGTTTGATATCCAGCTTCCAGGCCAGGTCGACGTTGCTGGTGCCCACGAAGCGGGCCGGGAAGTCGTCGCGCAGCACCCGCACCACCTCCTGTTGCACGCGGCTGGAAAAGCGCCGGCGGGTGCCGAAGTCGGCGACCTGCATCTCGGCCAGCTCGTCACCGCTGGCATTGGCATTGAGCCAGTCGAATTTGCGATAGAGCTGGTCGCGTGCCTCCGACAGCCGCATGTGCGGGTGCAGGTGGCGGTTACGGACTTCGCTGATGATGGCCAGCAGCGGGACTTCGAACAGAATCACATGCAGCCAGGGGCCTTTGAGGCGCAGGCACAGCTGATCGTCCTCGATGCCCAGTTGTACGTAGCGCAGGTTGAACCGGAACAACCGCAGAAACCGCAGAAAGTCCGGCTTCAGAAAGCTGATGCGTTCCAGAAAGCCCAACTGCCCGTCATCCAGTGTCAGGTCGCTGAGCCGTTCGAGTTGCTGACGGATTTCGCCAAGGTACGGGCGCAGGTCCTCGCCATTGCGGCAGCGGAACTCCCATTCCACGTCGGCATCCGGGTAGTTGTGCAACACAGCCTGCATCATGGTGAGTTTGTAGAAATCGGTGTCGAGCAGGTTATGCACGATGCGCTCGGCGAATGCGCTCTCGCTCATCAGGGGTGACTCCAGAAACGGCGAATGGCGGCCATTGTGCCAGCCTTTTCACTTTGATGTTTCGGCCAGCCTTGAAACGGTGCCGGCTGTAGCAGTGGCGCACCACGTGTGTGCAGTTCGGTGACGTTGTTTGTTACAGGCGGGTTGCACGGTGGTGTGGGGCAGGGTTGCAATGATGGCAGGGTGGAGTTGCCCTGGTTCCTGGATGAAGGTGGCACCTTGCCCGTCGCAGACGGTTGCACGCTCAGTAACAAAAGGCCATGCCGGGCTGGCACGCCTGTTAAACGAAGTGTTTAACAGCGATGTAAAACTGATGGCACGGCCCTTGCTCGGAGGACAGGGCTGAGTCGTTGTAGTGCCAACCAAAAAAATTCAGGAGCACCACCTCATGTCGCAGACGTTTTACAAGAAAGGTTTTCTGGCCCTGGCCGTCGCCACGGCACTAGGTGTTTCTTCGTATGTTCAGGCCGACGTGAAGATCGGTGTCGCGGGCCCTATGACCGGGGCGAACGCAGCGTTTGGCGAGCAATACATGAAGGGGGCCCAGGCCGCCGCCGACAAGATCAACGCGGCAGGTGGCGTGAACGGCGAGAAGATCGTACTGGTGAAGGGTGATGATGCCTGCGAACCCAAGCAGGCCGTGGCCGTGGCCAACCGGTTGGTGGACCAGGACAAGGTCATTGGCGTGGTCGGCCATTTCTGTTCGTCCAACACCATCCCGGCTTCGGAGGTGTATGACGAAGCAGGCGTGATCGCCATCACCCCCGGCTCGACCAACCCGCAGGTCACCGAGCGTGGCCTTTCTGCCATGTTCCGTATGTGCGGCCGGGACGACCAGCAGGGCGTGGTCGCGGGCAACTACATCGTCGATGTGCTCAAAGGCAAGAAGGTGGCGGTGTTGCACGACAAGGACACCTACGGCCAGGGCCTGGCCGACGCGACCAAGGCGCAGCTGGAAAAGCGCGGCGTGAAACCGGTGCTGTATGAAGGCCTGACCCGTGGCGAAAAAGACTTCAGCGCCGTGGTCACCAAGATCCGCTCCGTGGGCGCCGACGTGGTGTACTTCGGCGGCCTTCATCCAGAGGCCGGGCCGCTGGTTCGGCAACTGCGCGAGCAGGGCCTGAAGGACGTGAAGTTCATGTCCGACGACGGCATCGTCACCGACGAGCTGGTGTCTACTGCCGGCGGCGCGCAGTACGTCGATGGCGTGTACATGACCTTTGGCGCCGACCCGCGCCTGCTGCCGGACAGCAAGGCGGTGGTGGAAGCATTCCGCAAGGCCGGCACCGAGCCTGAAGGCTACACCCTGTATGCCTATGCCTCGCTGCAGGCGTTGGCAGCGGCGTTCAACGGCGCCAAGTCGAACAAGGGCGAGGACGCCGCCAAATGGCTGAAAGCCAACCCGGTGCAGACCGTGATGGGTGAGAAGAAGTGGGACAGCAAGGGCGACCTGACGGTGTCCGACTACGTGGTCTACCAGTGGGATAAGGACGGCAAGTACCACCAGCTGGAAAAACAACAATAACAACGGCCCAAGGCCCAGGTGCACACGCCCTGGGCCCGGGCCCCTGCGGTACCTGTCTTTATTCGTAGACCTGCACGGGTCTGCACTGCGAGGGCCGCCTTGACCTGGGCCCGCCGTGGGCGGCGCCCGTGCAGTCTCCATCAGGTGAGATTGCGTTATGGATGGTATTTTCCTGCAGCAACTGGTCAATGGCCTGACCCTTGGGTCGGTCTATGGCCTGATCGCCATCGGCTACACAATGGTCTATGGCATCATCGGCATGATCAACTTCGCGCACGGCGAGGTGTACATGATCTCCGCTTACCTGGCGGCGATCAGCCTGGCATTGCTGGCTTACTTCGGTATCGAATCCTTCCCCCTGTTGATGCTGGGCACGCTGTTGTTCACCATCGTGGTCACCGGGGTGTATGGCTTCACCATCGAGCGCATCGCCTATAAACCCCTGCGTAACTCCACCCGCCTGGCACCGCTGATCAGTGCCATCGGCATTTCGCTCATCCTGCAAAACTACGCGCAGATCAGCCAGGGCGCCCGCCAGCAGGGTGTACCGACGTTGCTCGAAGGCGCCTGGCGCGTCGATGTGGGCAGTGGCTTCGTACAATTGACCTACACCAAGATCTTCATCCTGGTGGCCGCGTTCGTCGGCATGGGCCTGCTGACCTATGTCATCAAGTACACCAAGCTTGGGCGCATGTGCCGTGCCACCCAGCAGGACCGCAAGATGGCGTCGATTCTGGGGATTAACACCGACCGGGTGATTTCCTACGTATTCGTGATCGGTGCGGTGATGGCCGCGCTGGCCGGTGTGCTGATCACCATGAACTATGGCACTTTCGATTTCTATGCAGGCTTCATCATCGGCATCAAGGCATTCACCGCCGCCGTGCTCGGCGGCATCGGCTCGCTGCCGGGGGCGATGCTTGGCGGCATCATCCTGGGGATCTCCGAATCGCTGTTCTCGGGGCTGATCAACTCGGACTACAAGGACGTATTCAGCTTCTCGCTGCTGGTGCTCATCCTTATCTTCCGCCCTCAAGGCCTGCTGGGTCGCCCACTCGTGGCTAAGGTGTGATCATGTCCGTTGCCAAAATTGCCTCTGTTTCCGAAACCAAGGGTTTTGACCTGAAGCGCAGCCTGCTGGAAACCCTGGTCGCAGGGCTGCTGGCGCTGATCGTGTTTGGCCCGGTAGTGGGTGTGGTGCTCGATGGCTACAGTTTCAACGCCGAGCCGCGCCGTGTGGCCTGGCTGGTTGGCGGGGTGATGGTGGGGCGCTTTCTGCTCAGCCTGTACCTGCAGACCGCCGCTGGCCGGCGCATGCTGCAGGGCTTCGACAGCGGTGGCTCGGGCGTGCACGTCAACGCACCGGACTACAAGTCGCGCCTGCGCTACATCATCCCGGCGCTGGTGATCATCGCCATCGTGTTCCCCATCTTTGCCAACAAGTACCTGCTGACCGTGGTCATCCTGGGGCTGATCTACGTCTTGCTGGGCCTTGGGTTGAACATCGTGGTGGGCCTGGCGGGCCTGCTCGACCTGGGTTACGTGGCGTTCTACGCCATCGGCGCCTATGGCCTGGCGCTGGGTTACCAGTACCTGGGGCTGGGCTTCTGGAGCGTACTGCCGCTTGCGGCCATCGCCGCTGCGTTGGCCGGGTGCATCCTGGGCTTCCCGGTATTACGCATGCACGGCGACTACCTGGCCATCGTCACCCTGGGCTTTGGTGAAATCATCCGCCTGGTGCTGAACAACTGGTTGTCGTTCACGGGCGGGCCCAACGGCATGCCGGCGCCTTCGCCGACCTTCTTCGGCCTGGAGTTCGGGCGGCGTGCCAAGGACGGCGGCGTGCCGATTCACGAGTTCTTCGGCTTCGATTACAACGCCAACCTCAAGTTCGTGTTCATTTATGGGGTGCTGTTTCTGGTCGTGCTGGCGGTGCTCTACATCAAGCACCGGCTGACCCGAATGCCGGTTGGGCGAGCCTGGGAAGCGCTGCGCGAGGACGAGATCGCCTGCCGTTCCATGGGGCTCAACCATGTGCTGGTCAAGCTGTCGGCCTTCACCCTGGGTGCATCGACTGCAGGCCTTGCCGGTGTGTTTTTCGCCACCTACCAGGGCTTCGTCAACCCGTCTTCGTTTACCTTCTTCGAGTCGGCGCTCATTCTGGCCATCGTCGTGCTGGGCGGCATGGGTTCGACCGTGGGCGTGGTCATCGCGGCCTTCGTGCTCACCGTCGCCCCCGAGTTGCTGCGCAGCTTCTCGGAATACCGGGTGCTGCTGTTCGGCGTGCTGATGGTGCTGATGATGATCTGGCGACCGCGGGGCCTGATTCGCATCAGCCGTACCGGTGTGACCCCACGTAAAGGAGTGGCGCCATGAGCGACGAAATCATTCTGTCTGTGGATAACCTGATGATGCAGTTCGGTGGCATCAAGGCGCTCAGCGACGTCAGCCTGAAGGTCAGGCGCAACCAGATCTTCGCCTTGATCGGCCCCAATGGCGCCGGCAAGACCACGGTTTTCAACTGCCTTACCGGCTTCTACAAGCCCAGTGGCGGGCGCATCGAGCTGAACGTGCGGGGCGGCCACACCAACGTTATCCAGTTGCTGGGCGAAAGCTTCCAGGCGGCGGATTTTGTCTCCCCGTCCCGTTTCGCCAGCCGGCTGTACTACAAGATGTTCGGTGGCACACACCTGGTGAACCGCGCAGGCCTGGCCCGTACGTTCCAGAACATCCGCCTGTTCAAGGAGATGTCCGTCATCGAGAACCTGCTGGTGGCGCAGCACATGTGGGTAAACCGCAACCTGCTGGCCGGGGTGCTCAACACCAAGGCCTACCGCAAGTCCGAGAGCGATGCGCTGGACCACGCCTTCTACTGGTTGGAGGTGGTCGACCTGGTCGATTGTGCCAACCGCCTGGCTGGCGAGCTGTCGTACGGGCAGCAGCGGCGCCTGGAGATTGCCCGGGCCATGTGCACGCGGCCCAAGGTGATCTGCCTGGACGAGCCGGCGGCCGGCCTGAACCCGCAGGAAACCGAGGCGCTCAGCCGTATGGTGCGGGTGCTGCGTGACGAGCACGACATCACGGTGGTGCTAATCGAGCACGACATGGGCATGGTCATGAGCATTTCCGACCATATCGTCGTGCTGGACCACGGCAACGTGATCGCCGAAGGCGCCCCGCAGGATATCCGCAACAACCCGACCGTGATCGCTGCCTACCTGGGTGCCGACGAAGAGGAACTGGTATGACTGCACCCATTCTCGAACTGCGTGACCTGGACGTGTTCTACGGCCCGATCCAAGCCCTCAAGCAAGTGTCCATGCATATCGATGAAGGTGAGACGGTGAGCCTGATTGGCGCTAACGGGGCGGGTAAATCCACCTTGTTGATGTCGATCTTTGGCCAACCGCGCGCCGCTGCCGGGCAGATCATTTACCGGGGGACGGACATCACCCGCAAGTCCACGCACTACATCGCGGCCAACGGCATTGCCCAATCCCCGGAGGGGCGGCGGGTGTTCCCGGACATGAGCGTGGAAGAAAACCTGATGATGGGCACCATCCCCATCGGCGACAAGCATGCCGATGAGGACATGCAGCGCATGTACGAACTGTTCCCGCGCCTCAAGGAGCGGCGCAACCAGCGTGCCATGACCATGTCCGGGGGCGAGCAGCAGATGCTGGCGATTGCCCGCGCACTGATGAGCCGGCCGAAGTTGCTGCTGCTGGACGAGCCTTCGCTGGGGCTGGCGCCGATCGTGGTCAAGCAGATTTTCGCCACCCTGCGTGAGCTGGCCAAGACCGGGATGACTATTTTTCTGGTGGAGCAGAACGCCAACCATGCGCTGAAACTGTCGGACCGCGCCTATGTGATGGTGAACGGGCAAATCCGCATGACCGGGACGGGGCAGGAGTTGTTGGTGAACGAAGAGGTGCGCAGCGCTTACCTGGGTGGGCACTGAGCGGCGGCGCCTGCCTGGTTCGTACGGCACGATATCGCGCCATGCGCAAAGGCGTCCGCACACAAACGCCCCCGGCTTAATTGGCCCGAAACAAATGTAGGAGCGAGCGCAGCTCGCGATGCGCCGCGCGGGCGGCGCTTGATCTGCGCGCCACCACAAGCATCACGTCATGCCTGTGGTCGCCATCACACGATCTGCGTCGGCCGCCATGCCGAACGATTTGCGGGGAAGGGATGTGAGAGCTTACAGGTGCCCGCCGTGAGGGTTTTTTCGCCCGTGAGATCGAGTGCCG
>NZ_BCAV01000001.1:0-17577 GCF_001320125.1 Pseudomonas sp. NBRC 111119 | reverse complement strand
GCGAGCTTTGCTCGCTCCTACCGTGTGGACAACCTGTCGCACCCCATTTGCCATAATGCCTTTTATCCCGCCAGCATCCCCGTTTTCCACAGGCCGAAGGTTGTCCACGGATAATGTGCAACCTCCTGTGGAAAACATGGTGGCATGTTCACCTAAGCCACACACCGCGTGGCCTACAGAGCTGTGATCGTTTTTTGATCAATGGCATGGCATGGATGGATTTCTGTGTGTTTTCAACGCCCTGTGCGGATTTACGGATTTCTACAAAGGCTGTGGATAAGTCTGTGCAAAAACCTTGGACAGACTGCTGTAGGCGGCATGGCTGAAAGCCTTGGGCCATCACCCATGGACTGATCGCGGACCGTACAAGGCTGAAAGGGTTCCGCTCCGGGCAGAAGTTGCCCCCATTGAGTGGGGAAAGGCTTGTGGATAACGTGCGCATAGCTGGCCGTAGCCCGCTGATGGCGAGGGTTTGCGGCATATGAACAAAAAATGACCAACTGCACCACGGCTTGCTGAGTGTGCGTGGCGCGGGCATGCTGCACCCCTGCCCACACTCCTACCGTGAGGAACACTGCATGACATCCACCGTCTTCATCACTGGCGCCACTTCCGGCTTTGGCGAGGCCACTGCCCGACGTTTTGCCGAGGCAGGCTGGAAACTGGTGCTGACGGGCCGGCGCAAGGACCGCCTTGATGCGCTGTGCGCCGAACTGTCGGCCAAGACCGAGGTGCATGGCCTGGTACTGGACGTGCGGGACCGCAAAGCCATGGAGCAGGCCATCGCCAACCTGCCGGCAGGCTTCGACAAGCTGCAGGGCCTGGTCAACAACGCGGGCCTGGCGTTGGGTGTGGATGCGGCGCAAAACTGCAGCCTGGACGACTGGGAGACCATGGTCGACACCAATATCAAAGGCCTGATGTTCACCACACGCCTGCTGCTGCCACGCCTGATCGCCCACGGCCGTGGGGCATCGATCCTGAACGTGGGGTCGGTGGCAGGTAACTACCCATACCCTGGCAGCAACGTGTATGGCGGCACCAAGGCGTTTGTCGGGCAGTTTTCCCTGAGCCTGCGCTGTGACCTGCGCGGCACCGGCGTGCGGGTGAGCAACATCGAGCCTGGGCTGTGCGAGAGCGAGTTCTCATTGGTGCGCTTCGCTGGGGACCAGGCCAAATACGATGCCACCTACGCTGGCGCCGAGCCCATTCAGCCCCAGGACATTGCCGAGACCATCTTCTGGATTCTCAACCAGCCTGCGCACATCAACATCAACAGCCTGGAACTGATGCCGGTGAGCCAGGACTGGGCTGGGTTCGCCATCGACCGTTCTGCCAAGGGCTGACTGCGAAGGGCTTAGGCCAAGCTTTGCAGGCCTTCCAGGCAGGTTGCCAGGTGGTAGGGGGTGGTAGACGGCATGTCATGCCGGCTTACTGCCCCCTCGCCGTCCCGGCATTCATACCAGCCGCCGGCATGCAGAAACTGCCGTTCCATCGCCTCTAGCTGGGCAGGGAGCATGGCTTGGCTACCAGGCCGCAGGGCTAAGGCCCGCAGGTATTCAGCCTGTGCCCAGATGCGCTGGGTAGCGTCCAGTACATTACCGTGCACATCGAGCGTGGCCACCACCGCAGCCCCTTTTACCCCGAACCGCTCGGCAAAGCCGAAGGCCCGGTCGATGGAAGCGTGCAGGGGCGTGTCGCGCAGCAGGGGCGAGGTGTGCAGCAGGTAGAACCACTCGAACTGATGCCCCGGCTCGAACCAGTTATCCACAGCACCGCGTGGCTTTTCCAGCATCAGGCCGTGAGCCGGTTCGATGAAGTGCGCTTCGAGGGCATCGCACAGCTGCAGCAGCGCCTGGCGAACGGGGTCGTCGTCACGTACTGCCAGCACCTTGAGGAAGGCTTCGGCCAGGTGCATCTGCGGGTTCTGCAGCGGGCCGCTGCCCAGGTCGGCCCAGTCTTCACCCAGGCAGGCTTCGTACAGGCCCTCTTCACGGGCGAATTGCTGGGCAATGATATCGAGCGCGGCGTTCAGGGTGGATTCAACGAGGCTCTGCTTGACCTGGCCCCAATAGTGCGCGCAGGCGAACACGATGAAGGCATGGGTGTACAGGTCCTTGCGCCGATCAAGCGGCTTGCCCTGGGCGTCGATGCTGTAGAACCAGCCACCGTGCTCAGCATCGTGGAAGTGCTTTTGCAGCGAGCGGAACAGCGCCGCCGCCCGTTCGGCGGCACCGGGCTCGCCGATGCGGCTGCTGAACAGGTACAACTGGCGTGCGCAGGCCATGGCCCGGTAGCGCTGCACCGGCAGTGGACGGTGGTTGGCGTCCAGCGACTCAAACGGCAAGGCCAGGTCGGCGTTCCAGCCAGGCCCCTGCCACAGCGGCACGATGCATTCGGCGAAGTGCTGGCTGAAACGGGCCAGGGCGGGCAGGGAAGAAGAGGGGTGAGACATGTTCGCGCTCGTCGCTGTCAGGCAGGGCGCCATGGTAGCAGAAGTGGGGTGTGCAGTTGCCTGTGCAGGCCTCACCCCAGGTCACCCGTCAACCCGGATTACCAAGCCCTTGCCAATGGCGAGCGCCCACGAAAATGAAGCGCAACTGCTGGGTGATCTTTTCCTGGGCCGTGAGTGCTTGTGGATAACCCGGCCCCGGGCTGTCGATCAGCTCGGGCAGGGTCGCGAACACGGTTTTCACCACCAGGTCAGCCATTACCGCCAGCGCCGCACCGTCAAGATGCTGCCAGCGCTTCATGCGGGCCAGGTCAGTGGCCAGGTCGTCGCTGATGTTCTGGCGCAGGCAGGCGATGGCCTGGCGTACGGCCTGGGAGCCACCATACTGCTCGCGGGCCAGAAACAGAAACTGCGCGCGGTGCGCGGCGACCACATCCAGGAAGATACGCACCGAGGCGTCGGTGATGCCGCCCAGTTCGAATTCGTTCTGCCGCACCAGGCGGATGGTCTGGCGGAAGGTATTGTCGACCTCGGCCACCAAGGCCAGGCCCAGGGCATCCATATCGGAAAAGTGCCGGTAGAAACCGGTGGGCACAATGCCCGCCGTCTTGGCCACTTCACGCAGGCTGATACTGCCGAACCCGCGGCCACTCTCCATGAGCAGGCAGGCGGCATCCAGCAGGGCCTGGCGGGTTTGCAGCTTCTGTTCGGCGCGCGGCAACATGATGCGGGCTTCTTTGACGGTGAGGCTGGGCACTCTAGTTAAAAAAACGAAGCCCGGTCAATGGACCGGGCCAAGGGGTAGCAGGGGGTATGACAGCGTTTGCGCTTGTCAGCCATAGGGTCAGCTCACGCGACGGGTTTCGATCAGACGATCCGAACCGCCCTCGGCGACGCGGCCCTGTTGCTCGATCAGGCGATCGGAGCCGCCTTCAGCTACGGTCTTTAAAGCCTGCACGTGTTCGACAGTGCTGGCGCGTGACTCAGCTGTCAGGTGCTGTTCGGTGGCCGGCAGCGCAAAGGCATTGGCTGCAAGTAAGGACAAAGCCAGGGTCAGGAGATGGCGTTTCATGATCGGGTGCTCCTCTTGGGGGCTGGAAAGTGGGTACGAAGCCAATGCTACGCCGCGTACCTCCAGAGAGAAGTTCATCCTGGTAATGGTAAACATCGACCGTATCGATAGCGTGTTCCAAGGTGTCTAGTTGGCTGCTTTGCGAGCGGTAGAGGGAAATTCTTGGCTATGATGGCGTCATCAATAAAACCCTGAGGGGTTTCGTCAGTCCCACATAAACCAGCATCACCGCTGTATTTGTTTACGCCATAGCGCATGGAGACCCACGCAATGACGCGTCCCGCCAGAATCACCCTCTGGACCCTGCTCACGCTGCTGACCCTGCTGGCGATCCTGGTGGTAGTGATCGCCACGTTCGACTGGAACCGGGTCAAGCCACTGATCAACGAGAAAGTGTCCGAAGCCCTGCATCGGCCGTTCGCCATTAATGGCAACCTTGCCGTGCACTGGCGCACCGAGCCTGAGGAAGGCGGCTGGCGTGCCTGGGTACCTTGGCCGCGTTTCGTTGCCGAGGACCTTTCCCTGGGCAACCCGGATTGGCTGAAGACGCCGCAGATGGTCGGCCTCGAGCGCGTCGAGTTTCGCCTGGCCCCGCTGCCGCTGCTGGCGCAGCGCATCAGCATCCCGCGCATCGACTTGACCAAGCCCACCGCCAGCCTTACCCGGCTGGCCGATGGCCGCGCCAACTGGACGTTCGACTTCGGCCCGAAGGATGAAAACGAAGCGCCCTCCAAGTGGCAGCTGGACATTGGCGCGATCGGCTTCGACCAGGGCAACGTCAGCTTCGACGACCAGACCCTGAAGGCCCGCATGAAGGTGCAGATCGACCCACTGGGCAAGCCTATTCCGTTCAGCGAGATCGTTGGCAAGGCCGCCGCCGAGAAGGCCGGGGCAGCTCAGGACTATGCCTTCGGCCTGAAAGCCGAGGGCCGTTACAAAGACCAGCCCGTATCCGGCACGGGCAAGATCGGCGGCTTGCTGGCACTGCAGGACGCCAACCAGCCATTCCCGCTGCAGGCCGACGTGCGTATTGCCGATACCCATGTGGTGCTTGCCGGCACCCTGACCGACCCCCGCAACCTCGGCGCACTGGACCTGCGCCTGCGGCTGTCGGGTGCCAGCCTGGGCAACCTCTACCCGCTGACCGGTGTGACCCTGCCGGATACCCCTGCCTATTCCACCGATGGCCGCCTGAAGGCAAACCTGCATGCCGCGCAAGGCGCCACGTTCGAGTATCAAGGCTTCAACGGCAAGATCGGTGACAGCGACATCCATGGTGACCTGGCCTTCGTCGGCAGCAAGCCGCGGCCCAAGCTGTCGGGCAAGCTGGTGTCCAACCAGTTGCTGTTCAAGGACCTGGCGCCGCTGATCGGGGCCGACTCCAACGCTGAGCAAAAAGCCCGTGGTGGCGCCAGCAAGCAGCCCACCGACAAAGTGCTGCCGGTGGAGGAGTTCCGCACTGAACGCTGGCGCGCCATGGATGCCGATGTCACCTTTGCTGGCAAGCGCATCGTGCACAGCGAGCAGTTGCCATTCACCGACCTCTCGGCCCACGTGATCCTGGACGATGGCCTGCTGCGCCTGGAACCGCTGCGCTTTGGCGTAGCGGGCGGCAACCTGGCTTCCAGGATTCGCCTGGATGGTCGCAATGTGCCGTTGCAGGGCCGCGCCCAGCTGACGGCGCGTGGCTTCAAGCTCAAGCAGCTGTTCCCCACCTTTGCGCCCATGCAGAGCAGCTTCGGCGAACTGAACGGCGACGCTGACATCAGCGGCCGCGGTAATTCCGTGGCGGCATTGCTGGGTACAGCCAACGGCGACTTGCGCATGCTCGTCAACGATGGCGCCATCAGCCGTAGCCTCATGGAAATCGCAGGCTTGAACGTGGGCAATTACATCGTCGACAAGCTCTTCGGTGACGAAGATGTGAAGATCAACTGCGCCGCTGCCGATGTGGGCATCAAGGATGGCCTGGCCAGTACGCGGCTCTTCATCTTCGATACCGAGAACGCGATCATCTACATCAACGGCACGGCCAATTTCGCCAACGAGCACCTGGACCTCAAGGTTACGCCGGAGTCCAAGGGCCTGCGGCTGTTCTCCCTGCGTTCGCCGTTGTACGTACGCGGCAAGTTCGCCAAGCCCAGCGCGGGCGTACAGGCCGTGCCCCTGGCACTGCGTGGCGCAGGCATGGTAGCGCTGGGTGTGGTTGCAGGGCCTGCCGCAGGCCTGCTGGCCCTGATCGCACCCAGCAGCGGCGATGACCCCAACCAGTGCACCCCGTTGTTGCAGCAGATGAAGGAAGGCAAGGCACCGGCAGCCGTGAAAGGGCGCCGGTAAACGCGAGCACGGATCGCGTTGTGCTCGCCTGGACATGACTTCAACCCCAAAAAAAAGAGGCCGCAAATGCGGCCTCTTTCGGTTCAGCAACTCCTGTTACAGGCCATCGAGCAGGTCCGACATATCGTCGGCATGCTCTTCTTCCTGCGCCAGGATTTCTTCGAAAATGCGACGGGTAGTCGGGTCCTTGTCACCGATGTACTGGATGATCTCGCGGTAGCTGTCGACGGCGATACGCTCGGCCACCAGGTCTTCCAGCACCATCTCCTTCAGGGTTTTGCCCGCCACATACTGCGCGTGAGAGTTCTTGCTCAGGTTGTCCGGGTTGAAGTCCGGCTCGCCGCCCAGCTGGACGATACGCTCGGCCAGTTTGTCAGCGTGTTCGGCTTCCTGGTTGGCGTGTTCCAGAAACTCATCGGCCGCCACGCTGGCCTTGACGCCAGAGGCCATGAAGTAGTGGCGCTTGTAGCGCAGCACGCAGACCAGTTCAGTTGCCAGCGACTCGTTCAGCAGGGTGATGATGCGTTCGCGGTCGGCGCTGTAGCCTTCCGTCACCGCACCATTTTCCACGTGCTCGCGGGCGCGTTTGCGAAGGGTCTGTACGTCGGTCATTTCAGTCGAGCTCATGTCTATCTCCGAAAATATCAAGGTAGTCGTGGAGTGGTCCTGGAAGGCTTACGCGCCTGGCACGGCGTCGCGGTCTTCTTCACGTTGTTTGCAGGTTTTGAAGCCTTTTGCATCCACATGGCCGGTGGCGTCGAAGCGCACGTAGTACGGCTGCTGGTGGCCATCACGGTTGAGGATGTAGTCGTTGCAGGTGCCGCCGTTTGGCAGGTCGATGACATTGGACGGGCTGCCGCCGATGGCGATGACCTTCTGCATGGTCATGCCGTGCTCCACCTGCTTGACCAGCGGCTCTTCACGATAGGTCACGTAGTCCACCGGGTTTTCTGGGCGGCTGCCACAGGCGGCCAGGGTGGCGCTGGCCAGTAGAATCGCCAGGGTCTGCTTGATCATCGTCCCGCTCCTTGCACAAAAGGGTATGTGCAAGTTTGGAACCTCGCGCAGCGCCAGGAGTTCGATCGCGCTAGCCAATTGCCTGCAAGCGGGCGGGCAGGGGGAAGCTGTGGGTATTTCTTGGCTACACTCACAGCGTCGACCGTGCATCGGGCGCGGGGCCCAGGAGATCACTTCATGAAATGGCTACACGTTCCGTTTTTGATGGTGGCGGTGCTGTTCAGCGCCCAAGGTTTCGCGGCCAACACCGCCCAGCAGGAAAAAATGAAAACCTGCAACGCCAACGCCGGGTCGTTGAAGGGCGATGAGCGCAAGGCATACATGAGCACGTGCCTGAAGAAGCAGGCGCCGCAGACCCAGCAGGAAAAAATGAAGACCTGCAACGCCGACGCCACGGCCAAGACGCTCAAGGGTGAGGCGCGCAAGGCCTACATGAGCGACTGTCTGAAGAAGAAATGACCTGCGCCTATGCGTGCAGGCATAACGCTGGCAGACTGCGGATCTTCTTCGCTGTCTGCCGCTGAGGCTGTATGACCTTCACCCCCCGCCAAGTCACCCTGGCCAGTTGGATTATCGTATTTGCCGGTTTGCTGCTGGCGTTGCCATTGAAGTTGCTGCCCAGCCTGCTGGCGGGCCTGCTGGTATTCGAGCTGGTCAACATGCTTACCCCGCGCCTGCAGCCGTTGATGGCCGGGCAGCGGGCACGCTGGCTGGCGGTGGCGCTACTGAGCACGCTGGTGGTGACCACGCTGACCTTGCTGATTGCCGGTGCTTTCAGCTTCTTGCTGCACGAAGCGGAAAACCCAGGCGCCTCGCTGGACAAGTTCATGGCGCTGGTGGAACGCGCGCGGGGCCAGTTGCCGCCGTTCATCGAAGGCTACCTGCCGGCCAGTGCGGCAGAGTTCAAGGTGGCCATCGGGGACTGGATCAAGAGCCACCTCAGCGACTTGCAGCTGGTCGGCAAGGGCATGGCGCACATGTTCGTGACGCTGCTGATCGGCATGATCCTGGGCGCCATCGTGGCCTTGCAGCGCATCCCTGACATTTCCCGGCGCAAGCCATTGGCTGCGGCGTTGTTCGAGCGCCTGAGCCTGCTGGTGCAGGCGTTTCGCAATATCGTTTTTGCGCAGATCAAGATCTCGCTGCTCAACACGGCCTTCACCGGCATCTTCCTGGCAGTGGTGTTGCCGCTGTTCGGCGTACACCTGCCGCTGACCAAGACGCTGATCGTACTGACCTTCCTGCTGGGCCTGCTGCCGGTGATCGGCAACCTGATGTCCAACACCCTCATCACCATCGTCGGGTTGTCGTTGTCGATCTGGGTAGCCGCCGCTGCGCTGGTGTACCTGATCGTCATCCACAAGGTGGAGTACTTCCTCAATGCGAAGATCGTCGGTGGGCAGATCAGGGCCAAGGCCTGGGAACTGCTGCTGGCCATGCTGGTGTTCGAAGCGGCATTCGGCCTGCCCGGCGTGGTGGCCGGGCCGGTGTATTACGCCTACCTGAAAAGCGAGCTGCGCCGCGCTGAACTGGTGTAGGCGGATGCCTGGGGCGTATGAGGCCCCGCGGGCTCAGGCAGCGCCGTAGCGCTTGCGGGCCTCGATGGCCAGGCCGCTGCCGATGCTGCCGAAGATGTTGCCTTCCACATGCTGCGCATTGGGCAGCATGGCCGCCACGCTGTTGCGCAGCGCAGGTATGCCACTGGAGCCCCCGGTGAAGAACACCGTGTCGACCTGCGTTTGGCTCACGCCGGCCTTGGCCAGCAGTTCGGTCACGCTGCCGCGCACACGTTCCAGCAGCCCCTCGATGGCGCTTTCGAACAGCACCCGCGACAGGTCTACGCCCAGGTCCCGCTCGATACGGCCAAGGTCCACGCGGCGGCTTTGTTGTTCGGTCAGCTCGATCTTGCTGGCTTCGACTTCCATGGCCAGCCAGTGCCCGGCGCGTTCCTCGATCAGCTTGAACAGGCGGTCCACGCCCAGGGTGTCTTCGATGTCGTAGCGCATGCTGCCCAGGGCCAACTGCGACTTCTGCGAGTACAGGGCGTTGATGGTGTGCCAGGTCGCCAGGTTCAGGTGGTAGCTGGTGGGCATCAGCGCGCCGCTCTTCATGCGGCTGCCGTAGCCGAACAGGGGCATCACGCCCTGCAGGCTCAGTTGCTTGTCAAAGTCGGTGCCGCCAATGTGCACGCCGCCAGTGGCCAGAATGTCGTTTTGCCGTTCGGCCACGTTGTGGCGCTGCGGGGACAGGCGGATGAGCGTGAAGTCGGAGGTACCGCCGCCGATGTCGACGATCAGCACCAGCTCTTCACGGCTGATGCCAGACTCATAGTCGAAAGCTGCGGCGATCGGTTCGTACTGGAACGACACCTCCTTGAAACCGAGCTTGCGCGCCACCTCGGCCAGGGTGTCTTCGGCCTCCTGGTCGGCTGCTGGGTCTTCGTCGACGAAAAACACCGGCCGGCCCAGCACCACCTGGTCGAACTCGCGGCCGGCCTCGGCCTCGGCGCGCTTTTTCAGCTCGCCGATGAACATGCCCAGCAGGTCCTTGAAGGGCAGTGCGCTGCCCAGCACGCTGGTGTCGTGCTTGATCAGCTTGGAGCCCAGCAGGCTCTTGAGCGAGCGCATCAGGCGGCCTTCGTAGCCTTCCAGGTATTCGTGCAACGCCAGGCGGCCGTAAACCGGGCGGCGCTCTTCGATATTGAAGAACACCACGGACGGCAAGGTGATCTTGCCGTCTTCCAGGGCAATCAGCGATTCCCGGCCAGGGCGGTGCCAGCCAACCGTGGAATTGGAGGTGCCAAAGTCGATGCCCAGGGCGCGGGCCGGGGTTACGTCGGACATGGGAATGAGCTTCCGGAGGTAAAACGGCCGCGCAGTTTATGCCAGTTGGCTGGAGAATCAAGGCCGGTCGTCTGCCATGGCGCAACCCCAAGCGGGTCTTGAAAGGCTATGCTTGACCCCTATCTTCTGTAGCGATACGCACATTCACATTGGTGATCCCCAGATGGACTTCAAAGACTACTACAAGATACTTGGCGTAGAGCCCACCGCGGACGACAAGGCGATCAAGGCCGCGTATCGCAAGCTGGCCCGCAAGTATCACCCTGACGTCAGCAAGGAGCGCGACGCCGAGGACAAATTCAAGGAGGCCAACGAGGCCTACGAGGTGCTGGGCGACGCCCAGAAGCGCGCCGAATTCGACGAGATCCGCAAGTACGGTGGCCAGCACGGTCGACCGTTCCAGGCGCCGCCCGGCTGGGAAGGCCGTGGCGCGGGTGGTGGGGGCGGCTTCGAAGGGGGCGATTTTTCCGATTTTTTCAGCTCGATGTTCGGTGGCCGGGGTGGCAACCCCTTCGGCGGCGCCCGGCAACAGCAGCGCAGTGCCGGCAGGCGGGGGCAGGACGTGGAGCTTGAACTGGCAGTCTTCCTTGAAGAAACACTGAGCAAAGAGTCCAAGCAGATCAGCTTCCAAGTGCCGCAGACCAACGCCATGGGGCAACGCACCGGGTTCACCACCAAAACCCTGAACGTCAAGATTCCTGCCGGGGTTACCGACGGCGAGCGCATCCGCCTGAAGGGCCAGGGTGCACCTGGCAGTGGTGGCGGCGCCAACGGCGACCTGTTCCTGACCATTCGCATGGCGCCGCACCCGCTGTTCGACGTGGAAGGGCACGACCTGATCATCACCGTGCCGCTGGCGCCGTGGGAGGCCGCCCTGGGCACCAAGGTGGCGGTGCCTACCCTGGAGGGCAAGATCAACCTCACCATCCGCCCCGATAGCCAGAGCGGCCAGCGCCTGCGCGTGCCGGGCAAGGGCCTGGCCGACAAACAAGGCCAGCGTGGCAACCTGTATGCGCAGCTCAAGGTGGTCATGCCGGCCACCTCCGACGAGTCAACCCGTGAACTGTGGGCCAAGCTTTCCGAAAAGGCCGCGTTCAACCCGAGGGCACAATGGAGTAAGTGATCATGAGCAGCACCCTGATCGTTCAACTGGACATGCGTACCTTGTGTCAGGAGGCCGACGTCACGGCCGACTGCGTGATCGAGATCGTCGAACACGGCATTGTGGAACCGTCCGGGCGCACGCCCGAGGACTGGCTGTTCGACGATCAGGCGCCGTTGCTGGCCAGGCGCGCCGCCAAGCTGCACCACGAGCTGGAGCTGGAGTGGGAGGGGGTGGCACTGGCACTGGAGTTGCTGCAGGAGGTGCAGCAACTTCGCAGCGAGAACACCATGTTGCGCCAGCGCCTGGGCAGGTTCACGCAGATGTAGGCGCCGCCCCGGGGTTCAACAGCAACTGCATGAAGGTGAGGTCCAGCCAACGGCCGAACTTCACCCCAACCTGCGGCATCTGCCCGGTGGTCACGAAGCCCAGCCTTTCGTGCAGGCGCACCGAGGCTGCGTTGCCGCTCTCGATGGCGGCCACCATCACATGCTTGCCGCCGCTGCGGGCCCGCTCTACCAGCAGGGTCATCAGCGCAGGCCCCAGGCCCTTGCCGCGCTGGTCGCTGCGCACGTACACCGAGTGTTCCACCGTGTTGCGAAAC
Source organism: Pseudomonas sp. NBRC 111119 (assembly GCF_001320125.1). NCBI lineage: Bacteria > Pseudomonadati > Pseudomonadota > Gammaproteobacteria > Pseudomonadales > Pseudomonadaceae > Pseudomonas > Pseudomonas sp. NBRC 111119. The sequence continues at coordinate 6,150 of NZ_BCAV01000001.1, read as the reverse complement.
CCTTCGAACGGGCGCCAGTCGCCAAACGACGCATAGCCGAGCACGCCGGTTTCGTCCACCGCCACCAGGATGGGGTAGCCCTGTTGCGCGCGCGCCGCGAACCAGGCCTGGCGGTTAACCAGGTCTACGGGTGTTTCGTTCCAGATCGCCGTGGTGTTGCGCACCGCGTCGTTGTAGATGTCGAGAATGCCCGGCACATCGCTGAGCAGGGCATCGCGTAGTTGGTAACTCATGACAGCGTCTCGCAAAGGGGTTGCGTGCAGGTTAAATGGTTACCAGCCCGCGTACACCCTCGGCCGGCATGTTTTCGCCACGGCCACGCTGGATGATCTCGCCACGGGCCATGACCAGGTACTGGTCGGCCAGTGCTTCGGCGAAATCGTAGAACTGCTCCACCAGCAAAATTGCCATGTCGCCGCGCTGGGCCAGGCGGCGGATCACGGCGCCGATCTCCTTGATCACCGACGGCTGGATACCTTCGGTGGGTTCGTCGAGGATCAGCAGCCGTGGCCGGCTGGCCAGGGCGCGCCCGATGGCCAGCTGTTGCTGCTGGCCACCGGACAGGTCGCCGCCACGTCGCTGTTTCATCTGCTCGAGTACCGGGAACAGCTCGTAGATGAAGGCCGGCACTTCGCGAGCTTCACGGGCAGGGAACCGCGACAGGCCCATCAACAGGTTTTCCTCCACGGTCAGGCGCGGGAAGATCTCGCGGCCCTGGGGCACGTAGGCGATGCCGGCCTGTACCCGTTGCTGGGGCTTGAGCGTGGTAATCGGTTTGCCCTCCCACTGCACGCTGCCTTCGCGGGCCGGTACCAGGCCCATCAGGCAGCGCAGCAGGGTGGTCTTGCCCACCCCGTTGCGCCCCAGCAGGCAAGTCACTTCGCCCACCTTGGCTTCGAAGCTCAGGCCCCTGAGGATGTGGCTGCCGCCGTAGTACTGGTGCAGGCTGTCGATCTTGAGCATGTGAATATTCCCGGAAACGTTGCAGTGCCTGCACCGACCCGCGAGGGGCCAGCCCAGGTTTCAATCCCTAACGGCCTAGATACACCTCGACCACCCGCTCATCCGCCTGCACCTGTTCCAGCGACCCCTGCGCCAGCACACTGCCTTGATGCAACACCGTCACGTGGTCAGCGATGCTGCCGACAAACCCCATGTCGTGCTCCACCACCATCAGCGAATGCTTGCCAGCCAGGCCTTTGAACAGTTCGGCGGTGAACTCGGTCTCGGCGTCGGTCATGCCGGCCACCGGCTCATCCAGCAACAGCAGCTGTGGCTCCTGCACTAGCAGCATGCCAATCTCCAGAAACTGCTTCTGCCCGTGGGACAGCAACCCGGCCTGGCGCCCGGCCAGCGGCAGCAGCCGCAAGGTGGTGAGCACCTGCTCGATACGTTCACGCTGCTCTCCGCTCAGCCTTGCGGCCAGGCTGGCCCACACCGATTTGTCGGCTTTGAGCGCCAGTTCCAGGTTTTCGAACACCGTCAGTGCCTCGAACACCGTAGGCTTCTGGAACTTGCGGCCGATGCCGGCCTGGGCGATCTGGTATTCGCTCATACGGGTCAGGTCGAGGGTGTCGCCAAAGTACGCGGTCCCGGTATCGGGGCGGGTCTTGCCCGTGATCACGTCCATCAGGGTGGTCTTGCCGGCACCGTTCGGGCCGATGATGCAGCGCAGCTCCCCCACACCGATATAGAGGTTCAGGGCATTCAGCGCCTTGAAACCATCGAAGCTAACGCTGACGTCCTCCAGGCTCAGCACTGTGCCGTGGCGGGTGTCCAGGCCGGCTTTGCGGCTGTGGCCAAGGCCAATGGCTTCTCGCCCGGCGCCAAGCTGGTCGAAGACGGGTTCGAGCATGAATTCCGGGTGAACCGGCGGCACACCTCTCATGGCTGGCTCCTTTTCTTCAGCAGCCCGACCACCCCTTTGGGCAGGTACAGGGTCACCAGGATGAACAGCGCGCCCAGGAAGAACAGCCAGAACTCCGGGAAGGCCACGGTGAACCAGCTCTTCATGCCATTGACCAGGCCAGCGCCGAGCAGCGGGCCAATCAATGTGCCGCGCCCGCCCAGGGCGACCCACACGGCGGCTTCGATGGAGTTGGTGGGCGACATCTCGCTGGGGTTGATGATGCCCACCTGCGGCACGTACAAGGCGCCTGCCAAACCGCACAGCACAGCGCTGAGCACCCACACCAGCAGCTTGAACCCGCGTGGGTCGTAGCCGCAGAACATCATGCGGTTCTCGGCATCGCGCACGGCGGTGAGCAAACGCCCGAACTTGCTGCGGGTCAGCCGCCAGCACAGGTACAGGCTGGCCAGTAGCAGGCTCACGGTGAGCAGGAACAGCACCGCACGGGTGCCGGGCGCGGCAATGTCGAAGCCCAGGATGGACCGGAAGCTGGTGAAGCCGTTGTTGCCGCCAAAACCGGTCTCGTTGCGAAAGAACAGCAACATGCCGGCAAAGGTCAGGGCCTGGGTCATGATCGAGAAGTACACGCCCTTGATGCGCGAACGGAACGCAAACCAGCCAAACGCCAGCGCCAGCAGCCCGGGCGCCAGCACGACCAGGCACAGGGCCCAGGCAAAGTGCTGGGTGCCGGCCCAGTACCACGGCAGCTCGGTCCACGACAGGAAGGTCATGAACCCGGGCAGCCCGTCACCGGCAGCCTGGCGCATCAGGTACATGCCCATGGCGTAACCGCCCAGGGCAAAGAACAGACCGTGGCCCAGGGACAGCAGCCCGGCGTAGCCCCACACCAGGTCCAGAGCCAGGGCGACGATGGCGTAGCAGAGGATCTTGCCGACCAGGGTCAGCGTGTAGGCCGAGACGTGCAGGGCATGTTCTGCCGGCAGCAGTGACAGCAGCGGCAGTGCTATCAGCACCAGTGTGGCGGCGCAGCCGGCGGCCAGCGACAGGCGTGGCCCGGCTTTTTGCGCAGCGGTGACAAGCAGTGGCTGGTTCATCAGTCGATTACCCGTCCCTTGAGGGCGAACAGGCCTTGCGGGCGTTTCTGGATGAACAGAATGATCAACGCAAGGATGAGGATCTTGCCGAGTACCGCGCCTATCTGCGGTTCCAGCAGCTTGTTGGCGATGCCTAGGCCGAAGGCCGCCCAGAGGCTGCCGGCCAGCTGGCCGACACCGCCTAGCACCACCACCAGGAAGGAGTCGATGATGTAGCTCTGGCCAAGGTCCGGGCCCACGTTGCCGACCTGGCTGAGGGCAACGCCACCCAGCCCGGCAATGCCCGAGCCCAGGCCGAAGGCCAGCATGTCGATGCGCCCGGTGGGCACCCCGCAGCAGGCGGCCATGTTGCGGTTCTGGGTGACCGCTCGCACGTTCAGGCCTAGCCGCGTGCGGTTGAGCAGCAGCCAGGTAAGCAGCACCACTGCCAGGGCGAAGACGATGATCACCAGGCGGTTGTAGGGCAGTACCAGGTTGGGCAGCAGCTGGATGCCACCGGACAACCAGCCCGGGTTGCTGACCTCGACGTTCTGCGCCCCGAACAGCAGGCGGATGGCCTGGATCAGCATCAGGCTGATGCCCCAGGTGGCCAGCAGGGTTTCCAGTGGGCGGCCATACAGGTGGCGGATGACCGTGCGCTCCAGGGCCATGCCTACCCCGGCACTGACGGCGAACGCCACCGGCAGGGCAATCAGCGGGTAGAACTCGATGGCGCCCGGGGCGTAGCGCTGCACCAGCACCTGCACCATGTAGGTGCTGTAGGCGCCAAGCATCAGCATCTCGCCATGGGCCATATTGATGACCCCCAGCAGGCCAAAGGTAATGGCCAGGCCCAGGGCGGCCAGCAGCAGGATCGAACCCAGCGACAGGCCGCTGAACGCCTGGCCCAGCAGTTCACCCATCAGGAGCTTGCGCTTGACCTGGGCCAGGCTGGTTTCGGCAGCGGTGCGCACTGCCGGGTCGGCTTCAGCCTCCGGTTGCAGCAAGGCTTCCAGGCGGGTGCGGGCCATGGGGTCGCCCGTTTCGCCCAGCAGGCGCACGGCGGCCAGGCGGACGCCAGGCTCGCTGGCGCCCAATTGCAGATTGGCCAGGGCCAGGCCAAGGGCGGCGTGCACGGCAGGGTCGGGGTCGTTGGCATAGCGCCGGTCCAGCCAGGCCATCTGCGCCGGTTGAGCGCTTTTTTGCAGTTGCCTGGCCGCTGCCAGGCGGGTTTCGCTGTTGTCACTGAGCAGTTGATGGCTGGCCAGGGTATTGTCGATCAGCCCGCGCAAGCGGTTGTTCAGGCGTACCTTGCGGGTATCGTCCTGTGCGATGCGGCCCTGGCGCAGGTTTTCCAGCAGGGCCAGGCGCGCAGGGTCGGGTTGTGCGGCCCAGCTTTCGAGCAGGCGGGCCTGCTCGGCGGGCTTGGCGGCAAAAAAGAATTCGCCTTCGCTGGCTTCGGCAGCCAGGGGCAGGAGCAGCAAGAGGATGAGGAGGTATCTGAGCATCTGGGCCATCCTGGAAATCGGTGTTGGAGTCATCGCGGGCAAGCCCGCGCTCACGTCGGCATGGAAGGGTTTGAAACCAATGCTGTCTCTGTGGGCGCGGGTTGCCTGCGATTGGGGCCGCAGTGCCTCAGTTACTCTTCACCGCATAATCAGGCCGCTTGTCGTTGCCTGGAATGAAGGGGCTCCAAGGCTGCGCGCGCAGGGGTTGCTCGGTCTCCCACACCACGCTGAACTGGCCGTCGTCCTGGATCTCGCCGATCATCACCGGCTTGTGCAGGTGGTGGTTGGTCTTGTCCATGGTCAGGGTGAAGCCTGAAGGTGCCTGGAACGTCTGCCCGGCCAGTGCTTCACGTACCTTGTCCACATCAGTGGACTTGGCTTTCTCCACCGCCTGGGCCCACATGTGGATGCCCACGTAGGTGGCTTCCATGGGGTCGTTGGTCACGGCCTTGTCGGCGCCGGGCAGCTTCTTGGCCTTGGCGTAGGCTTTCCAGTCGGCAACGAACTTCTGGTTGACCGGGTTATCCACCGACTCGAAGTAGTTCCAGGCCGCCAGGTGGCCTACCAGTGGCTTGGTGTCGATGCCGCGCAGTTCTTCTTCACCTACCGAGAACGCCACCACCGGCACATCGGTTGCCTTCATGCCCTGGTTGGCCAGCTCCTTGTAGAACGGTACGTTGGAGTCGCCGTTGACGGTGGAGATGACCGCGGTCTTGCCGCCTGCGGAGAATTTCTTGATGTTGGCGACGATGGTCTGGTAGTCGCTGTGGCCGAACGGGGTGTATACCTCCTCGATGTCCTTGTCGGCCACGCCCTTGCTGTGCAGGAAGGCGCGCAGGATCTTGTTGGTGGTGCGCGGGTAGACGTAGTCGGTGCCCAGCAGGTAGAAGCGCTTGGCGCTGCCGCCGTCCTCGCTCATCAGGTACTCCACGGCCGGGATGGCTTGCTGGTTGGGCGCCGCGCCGGTGTAGAACACGTTGGGCGACATTTCTTCACCCTCGTACTGCACCGGGTAGAACAGCAGGCCATTGAGCTCCTCGAACACCGGCAGTACGGATTTACGCGATACCGAAGTCCAGCAGCCGAACACCACGGCGACCTTGTCCTGGGTCAGCAGTTGGCGGCTCTTCTCGGCGAACAGGGGCCAGTTGGAGGCCGGGTCTACCACCACGGGCTCCAGCATCTTGCCGTTGACGCCGCCCTTGGCGTTGATCTCGTCGATGGTCATCAGCGCCATGTCCTTGAGCGACGTCTCGGAGATGGCCATGGTGCCGGACAGCGAATGGAGAATGCCGACCTTGATGGTTTCGGCGGCCTGGATGGTCCAGCTCAGGCCCATGGCGGCGATCGATGCGCTGAGGGTAAAGGCCTTGATCAAACTGCGACGCTTCATGTGCTCTCTCCGCTGCGTTTTTTTTTGAGTGTTGGGTAAGCGGGGAGTGGGGTTGCAAGGGGTGTGCCTAGTGGTGGAGCGGGGCTAGCGCGGGTTACAGCGCATTATTTGGGCAGGCTGACGTAACAGACTGGTGCGTGGTCGATGCGCCTGCACGTTCTTGGTGCTGGCCTGTCGATTTGTATTCGAAGTGATGAATCGAGATCGCTCGATCTGCTTCTCTTGATCTGCTTCTTTGGCAACAGCCAATTTGACTGAAGTACGACACTGCTTTTGCTTTCGCTTCTAAGCGCGCGATAGCTCAGG